>JAUWDQ010000065.1 GCA_030608745.1 Pseudomonadota bacterium
GGGAAGAGGGAGAACTATGGGGAAAATTGATCGGGAAAAGAGATTGAAGGAAAGGGCGGCATTAGAGGCCGTAAAGATGATCAGGGATGGAGCCATCGTTGGTTTGGGGACGGGGTCTACTGCAGCATTGGCCATTGCCGAGCTCGGAAGAAGGGTGCGGGAGGACGGGTTGGAGATCATCGGCATCCCCACCTCGTATCAGGCGGCCATGATCGCCAGGGCCAACGGCATCGTTACCCGCACATTAGACGATGTATCAAAGATCGATATCGCCGTTGATGGGGCCGATGAAGTCGATTCGGAGAAGAACCTTATCAAGGGAGGAGGGGGGGCCCATACCCGAGAGAAAGTTGTGGATGGTTTGGCAGATCAGTTTGTCGTGGTCGTTGATGATTCAAAATTGGTGGAGCGTCTGGGTGAGAAATTTCCGGTGCCAGTGGAGGTGTTACCATTTGCGATTGGGCCTGTTATGAAAAAATTGCGGGGAATGGGAGGCAATCCAGCACTACGAATGGGGGTGAAGAAGGATGGGCCGGTAATCAGCGATCAGGGGAATATGCTCATTGATGTTCGGTTTCCCGAGATAGAGGACCCGGCAGCTTTGGAACGGAATCTCAATGATATCCCCGGAGTCGTGGAAAACGGGCTCTTCGTGGGGTTGGCTCATGTGATACTGATCGGCACCATGGACCAACGGGGGGGGGCCATCATAAGAAGGATCGATTAAACTGAAGAGATCATTGGGGTCGAACGACGCAGGTGGACGCAATCTTGTCGTGCCATGTTTGGTTTTTATCATCCCAGAGCATCCATAAGTACCCGAGACAGAAGAGGACTCCGGAAATGAAGGTCCCAATGTACCGGAGAAATGCGGCCCCATAGGAGATATCGGACCCGTCGGTGCGCACGATCTTGATCTTCATGGCCATCTTCCCCAAGGTCGCTCCCCTGCGCCCCCACATGAGGATGAAATAGAGGGATTGAAGTGCCAGACTGAGTGAGACGCCGAGGAAGAGGGCCATCGGTAGAGAGGGGGGGATGGCTCCCAACTGGGGGTTGCCGGACATAAAACCCTGGGAGAAGTAATACGTCATGGGTAGCAATGCCAGCCACATTGAGATCTTCACGATAATCCCGGCAACAATTCCATCGATGACGTAGGCCCCGAACCGAGACCAAAATCCGGCGTATATCATTGGACGCGCTTCAGCCTGATCGTGGAGGAGATTTTTGTCCAGCTCAAATCCCCCTGCATTGTGGGAATAGGGAGGAGGCGGCATTTCAGACCTTTCCCGAAACTTGCTGAATACGATGCCACATTTCATACAATCCTGGGAGGGAGGTTGTTCAAATCCGCAGTTTGGGCATTGAAGCGAATCTTGAGTTGATTCCTTGGGTGTCTCCTCAATCGAAAGTGGGTTAGGAGGTTCCCGATGGGATGGGCTTTCCTTGGCGACGAAGAATACGTGTTGGCATCTTGAGCATTTGACCTTTGCCTTCTCCTCCGGGATTCTGGATTCGTTGAGCCTATATTTCGCGTTACACTGCTCACACTGGACGATCATGATTCGATCCTCCTTTTTTTAGTGCTTCGGTTCGCAATTACGGTGAGATATTTTGGCGACCTATTTCAAAGATATTGCTCACTCCATTCGGTACCAGTCCTAAGATTAATCCTCCCAAACCCATCGGGGCACGGCAGCCAATTTAGCCTTGTGCGTTAACTCCCGAAGCTCCTCCTCCAATTCCCTGAGTCGCCGGGTCTGGTGGGTCCACTCCTCGATGAATTGGTCTCTGGTATTCAAAAGCCTTCCATCGACCCTGAGTTTCCTGGGATAGATGACCATCCCGCTCTTTTTCTCGGGCCGGTACATATCCGTTTTGTCGATGGCGCTCTTCAATAACCGAATATCCCTTTGCTTCATGGAGATCTTCGAGCTCAGCATCTCGAACTGGTCCCTCCAGAAGTACAGAGGTTTTCCCGAATAGAGATGGGAGCTGGAAGAGGGGGAAAGGGCCTCCTTGGAGTGCCTCCCCGATTCTTTTCGGCAAGAAGAGGATATCTCCACTACGATCTCATACGCTACTTCACTACACGGGGGCGGGGTATCGGAAAAGTGAGGGTTTCCCCTCTTATCGACCCATTTATAGATCTCGGCATCTGCCCCCATGGGCAGGGTAGTTGAGCAGATAAGAATGGATAGTATGACCCAATATTTCACTGTAATTGCACTGGATTTCCCGCCTTGCATGATTTCCAGCATATATTGTGCCAAATTGAGAAATTATTTGTAAGTACTCGATATCTTGATAAGTTTATAGAAATTCGCCAGGATACCCCATCTGTAAAGGCGGGGCTTTACTCATGAACTGAGATTGTTGCTCTTCTTTTTCCCGCTATCGTGCCGATTTTTGTCATCTCGCCCTTAAAAAAGATCAGACTTGATTTCCCTCAATTACCTCGACGGTTGTTACCACCCGTGATCATCTTTCGTCACTTGAATTACCACCCCCCCCTCTGCCCATTATACCGGGGGAAATACTTTTTAAAACAAGAACTTAGGTAATGTAAGTGATAAATTTTGAATAATATCAAAAAATTGGCATTAAAAATGCAAATTCATTGGGAAAACCCCAGAGGTCGATATAGTGAAGAGAGGTAGAGACATCGAAACGATTTTGTTTTATACTACAATGGAGGCGGCAAGGATTCTCCGGGTTTCCACCCAGACCATCAGAAATTACATCTATTCCGGAAAGATAAAGTCCTATAGGACCCCGGGTGGTCACCATAGGGTGAGCAAGGATGATCTCCAGAGGATGGGTTTTTTAAAGAAAAAATAGCACGCCAGAGATAAAGGGTTCAAAGGGGGGGTAACCCATTGAGGGGAGAAGCGTTGATTCAATTAGGGCGCGGTTTGAAAGATGAAAAAGGGAATGTGGAGACGATTTCCATCGACTTTGTCAGCCGCTTTGCGGATTTGATTTATATTGAGCAGAATGTCAAATCCATGCTCAAAAAGGCCCTCATGCTCGTCTTGGATTTAACGGGGTTTCGTATTGGATATATCCATCTCATCGATGAAAAGACCCAACAACTCAAACTGTATGCGCATCACGGCCTGTCCAAGGAATATCAAGATGAGATAACGGATATCCAATTCGTCGAGAGCATTCCAGGGAAAGCGGTGAAGAGGAAGAAGCCCCTCATCGTCAAGAATTTAACGGAGATCACGGACCTCTCGGGAACCATCACCCGGAAGGGGAGGATGATGTATCATGCCAGCTTTCCCCTGAAATTTGGCGACCAGATCCTTGGAACCCTGAGTTTAACAACGGATCAGAAGGAGAGACTGACCCGGAATAAGGTAGACCTCTTGGTGGCCTTGGCACAGCAAATTTCGATGGCCATCGGGAATAGACAGCTTTTCGATAAGATCTGCAAGGCAAAGAGCGAGTGGGAAAGTGCCATCGATTCCCTTTCCGATCTGATCCTCATCTGTGACGATGAATTTCGAATCCTCAAATCCAACAGAGTATTATTCGATCGATATGGATACCTCCTGGAGAACGTGATGGGTCGGGACTGCGATGAAATATTCTATAACGAAAAGACATTTGCCGTATCCTTCTACGACTACAAGAGAATGGTACGAACGGGAATATCCTTTGCCGAGGAAGTTGAGAGTCCAAGGTACGGTGGAGTTTTTGCCATTACTATTTCCCCCCTTCTCAATATGGAAAAGCAGTTGATTGGATCCGTCCATATCATCAAGGAGATCACGGAGACTCGGCAATTGGAGCGGGAGAAGAAGGACTTATGGGATCGGATGGCGTGCATTAGCGATGGACTCGTGGAATTGGATGAAAGGGGGGCTATCCGAACATGGGATCAAGGAGCAGAAACCCTTTTGGGTTATTCCGAAAAGGAGGTTAAGGGGAAGTTCTTGGACAAGGCCATCCTTTCGGAGGAATTGAGGGAATCCTATGAGGAATTCCTGGCCCGTATTTGTGCCGACGGGTATGTGGGAGAGTTGGAAACAGAGGGTTTGACAAAGGATGGAAGGGTGATTCCGTTGAGTCTTACTCTGGGAGCCAAACACAATCATCATGGGAAGATACTCGGGATAACGGGGTTTATTCGCGACATCAAGGATAGGAGGGAGAAGGGGGAGAAGAAGATTCAGACCGCTAAAGACCTGGCCATGGAAGGGGTGATGAGGAAGGTCGGCAATTTTTTCGAAAATATCCTGGATGACATCCTGGATCGGCTCAATCTGGAGACTGAGGATTCAAAAGAAGGTGGCCGGACGGAGGACCTCAAGGGGATTGAGGAGGCCGCCCTCAAGGGCGTGGCCATGGTAAGGAAGCTGCGGAAGTTCGACAAGGAGGGTGCTGAAGAGGGGTTTGGTCGTGTAAACACCCAGCACCTGTTCAGGGAATTGATTGCCCTGACAAGGGAGAAATGGGCCGAGGACATCGAGACAAAGGGAATCCAGGTCGAAGTCAGCGAGGATCAGAGGAAGCTCTCCCCCATCCACGGTGACAAGGGTGAGTTGAGGGAGGCCCTTCTCCATATCATCTCCAATGCCATGGAATCCATGGGTCCAGGGGGGACGTTAACCTTGAAATCCCGCAACGATCGCCATTGGATAACCATCTCCATCACGGATACGGGAATCGGGATGAAGCCGGAGGAGAAGAGAAGGGCCTTTGATCCCTTCTATTCCAGTCGGGGCCCAGAGAGGGAAGGGATGGGCTTGACCATCTCCCAATGGATTGTGCGAAGACACCGCGGGGAAATTTTTATCAAGAGCGAAAGGGCCCGAGGCACAACCGTTATAACTCGGCTCCCCGTTTCAAAGCAAAATGGATTCGAAGACCGGTGAAAAGTTTGTCCCGGTTTCAGTTCTATCTCTCCGATTTTTCCCTTTCATCCCAACATCTTCCCCAGGAGAAGACAGGACGACGACCATACGATCCACCGAGGGGTCATCGCCACTTCACGCATTGAAGTGCATCAGGATGGCTTTCAGCACGCCGCCAGCGACGGACCTTGCTTTATCGGAAATAGAATAACAGTAAACCTCCTTGCCCCTGGGATCTATATCTCCCGCTTTCATCCTTTCCTTGACGTGGGTCCCATCTCGTAATATCCCCCTCAGTACCCCGCTGATCCGCGGCTTCACCGGAAGGCCTCCCACAGTGGCCACAACTTCCCCCTCATTCACCTGCTCCCCGATCCTCTTATGGGCTTTGAATATCCCCTCCCTGGGGGTCCGAAGGACCCGTTCCTCTGAGTAACCCCGTATTTCTCCCGGTATCCCCGTATCGGGCTCCGCCTCCCCTTCAAAGATGAGGCGCGCCAAATCGTGGCCCCGTTGAGTCTCGATGAGCACGTGAACGTCACGCCCTGCGGTAAAACCAGGGCCCAAGCCGATCACCAAAGGGGCATGGGTTATCCTCGTTCCCAGGTTTTTCTTGGCCACGATGGCATCCACAAGGACGTGAGGCTTCAATACTTCCCTTGATTTCGCCTCGGGATCGATCAACAAGGGGATCATCCCCTCGTTCCAAGTATGATTGATTTCATCGGCGGTTTGGATATATTTGGCCACGACTCCCTCTACCTGCTTTTCCCCCTCATAGATGGCTTCGCAGAATGAGACCTCCCGCCTCACTGCCAGAGGTTGGGGGATTTCGGTCATCCAAACCCTAAAATGGGTCTGCCAAAGGGTGTGGGCTATACCCGTCGCCATTTCTCCGCCTCCCCTGACCAAGATGAGGAGATCTTTTCGTTGAGGGTTACTTCGCATCATTACCTGTAAACTCCTCTCCAGGGATACCCGTAGTGATATATTCCTTCCAGGAATCGATGTCAGCGATGACCCCCTCCGTTTTTACCTCGACCTCGAGGATGTCCTCTGGGTGACGGTCCAGAATGGGCCTGCACCCTATATCCCCTGTTAAATTTTCCATCTCTTCCTGGTACCGTTCCCTATTCAATATCACGGGGTGACCTCTCCTTCCCTTAAAAATAGGCAGGACGATCCCGTGGGGATTTTGGCGGTAGATGTCAATGAGAAGATCGATCAGACCTGTTTCGACCAAGGGTTGGTCAGCCAGTGCGATCAAGATAGCCTCAGACTTCGGACTCACTTGCCCGAGACCTCGTTGGATGGAGGAGCTCATACCCACTCGATATTGATGGTTGATGACGGCCTTCAGCCTTCTGGACCCCAATCTCCTTAAGATCGCCTGGGCCTGGTAACCGAGGACCACGATCAGCTCGTTGATTTTCGATGCCAGCAGGGTATCCACGGATTTCTCAATGATAGTTCCTCTGCTCCATTTCAGAAGGAGTTTGGGCCCGCCCATCCGTTTGGATTCGCCTGCCGCCAAGAGCATGGCTGATATCATGAGGGATCACCTAGTCGATCTTGATCACTATCTTTTTGGGATTTTCGGCGCCCTTTAGGGAAGAGATCATTCCCTTGATGGTGCGGATCAAAAATCTCTTCACGAAGGGGGAAAGGGATACGGGTTTTCGGTTTACCCTCAGGGAAATCTCTTCCATTTGGTCCCCCTGCAAGAATTTGGATTCGATGAGGTCAACGATTCCCTTGACATCATCGATGTCCAGACACGGGACTCCGATATCAAAAGGCCGGTTACTGGCGATGGCGATGAGGTTGTCCTTCTTGGTGCAGAGGAGCTCTTCGTGTTTTCCCTCCCTGAAGACCTCGATCTTCGGCTGGACATCCTTCTTGAACCCCTCCGACAGAATGAGATCCGCGTCCTCACCGAAGGAATCCCCCAACTCCTCAAGGGACATGTCCTTATCCACATCGCGGATTAAAGCAACCTTTCGGGGGGACGAGATAACCACGGCCTGAGCTCCGGCCCGCTTATGTCGCCAGCTGTCCTTGCCCTCCTTGTCAATTTCAAAACCATGGAGGTCATGTTTGACCGTGGTTACACGATATCCCCTTCGGCTAAGCTCCGGAACGATCTTCTCGATAAGGGTGGTCTTTCCGCTGTCAGATTTTCCCACGATGGAGACAATGGGAATCATGTTGCCTCAACTCCTTGATGATTTTCCAATATTGCGGATTCGAAACTCCGATCCAAAATCTGGACCCGAACCTTTTCCCCCGCCTTGATCTGCGTCCTGTCCTCGGGAGCGATGATTAGGCCATTGGCATCGACCATGGAGTTGAGGATGCCAGAGCCTTGAGGTCCGGTAGTAGTCACCACATATCGATCCTCCTCCAACGACACCCTGGCCCTCACAAAATGGCGGTTGCCCGGCTTTTTTATAATCTCCTCCTTGAGGACCGCTTCTACTATCGGTCTGAAGAGGTTTTTGTGTCCCATCATCTTCAAAAGCGAGGGCCGGACGAACTGCTCGAAGGAGACCATGGAGGAAACGGGGTTGCCCGGGAGACCGAAGGTGGGTTTCCCCCCTATGGTCCCGAAGGCCAAGGGTTGTCCCGGCCTCATGGCAACCCGCCAAAACTCCATCTGAAAACCGATTCCCCCAAGGACGTCTTTGACCAGATCGTAATCACCGACGGATACCCCGGCGGAGGAGAGGATGATATCCGTCCTCAAGCCCTGGCGAAGCATCTGCTCGATCTCCGTCGGATCATCCTTGGCAATACCCAACTGGAGGGGAAGGGCCCCACATTCCATGACCTGGGCGGCAAGGGTATAAGAGTTGCTACTGACGATTTTATGATCCGCAATCCCTTCATCCACGTCTACCAGCTCATCCCCCGTGCAGAGGATGGCCACTACGGGCCTTTGGTGGACAGATACAAAAGCCCTGCCAACAGAGGCCAGCATTCCCACCTCGGCGGCGCGAATTACCGAGCCTTTGGAGATGACCCGATCCCCCTTTTTTACATCCTCCCCAGCCCTTCTGATGTGCTCCCCGCGGGGGACTTCCTGGAAAACCCTCACTCCTTCCCCTGTTTTTTCCGTATCCTCCACCATAACCACGGTGTCGGCCCCTTTGGGTAGGGGGGCTCCGGTCATAATCCGTACGGCCTCCCCTTTGGTTACGCTCATTTGGGGGAGGATTCCCGCCGGCAATTCCTCGATCACTTTGAGGGAAATGGGGCTCTCCCTTGAAGCCCCTTTGATATCGGTGGCCCGAACGGCGTATCCATCCATTGCCGAATTGTCCAGGGGAGGGATATCTCTTGGTGCAAGGATATCCTCACCGATTACCCTTCCTAAAGAGCCAATGATATCCACCTTCTCCAAACCCAAAACCTGGATTCGGGCCAGAATCCGATTCAATGCCTCTTCCACAGAAACCATGGTTCCAACCCTCCTTACAATCCCCAAGATGATAGCATAAAGGTACAGTCGATGTAAAAGAATTCCGTGCCAACCCCATGAATGCACGCCTTAGGGATAGTCAGCTCCAGTCCATTACCCACCATAACCCGCGTTCTGGAGGGGGCCTTTTGAAAGGCCAAGCAGGTACTCCCCTTGGCCGTGCGTCGGCAGAAGATGGTCATGAGATTCGAGAAAGGGTAATATTTTGGCCCTAAAGCACCTCGTTCATGCTTCCCGACCGAAACCCTTGCAGGTCCAGCGTGACGTAGGTATAGCCGATTTCCCTCAGCCTTTTCACCACTCGAATTCTGGTTCGGGGGTCAAGCAGGGATTCGATTTCTTCAGACGGGATTTCAATCCGCGCCGTCTTCCCGTGATGCCTCACCCGAACCTGGCTAAAACCCAGGCGAATGAGGAATTGCTCCGCCCTTTCGATTTGCCCCACAGCTTCGCGGGTGATCCGGTCCCCGTAGGGGAGCCTTGATGCCAGACAGGCCAAGGAGGGCTTATTCCAGGTGGGAAGGCCGAACACGCGTGATTCGGCTCGAATTTCCGCCTTAGTCAAACCCGCCTCCCTCAAGGGACTTCGAATGGACATCTCCTGTATGGCCGTCATCCCGGGACGAAAATCCCTTTCGTCGTCCACCGTCGATCCCTCGGCGATGGAGGAGAGATTCATTTTCCGCGCGATCTCCTTTAACTGGGTGAATAGCTCCTGCTTGCAATGATAGCATCTATTGACCGGATTGGCGGCAAATTCGGGAAGGTCCAGCTCATGGGATTCGACGAAGAGGTGTTGGACATCTATTTCCCGGGCAAGCTTCCGGGCTGCGGCGTATTCCCTCTTCGGATAAACGGGGGATTTCGCCGTCACGGCAACAACTCTCCCTCGACCGAGGGTCTCTCGGGCCACCTTGAGGAGAAAAGTGCTGTCGACACCCCCGGAAAATGCAACAATTAGGGAATCTATCTCCCGGAGGATCTCCTTTAGGCTTTCCATCTTCTGGCCTATCCTTTGAGGGCCCATTATGTTTCCTCAAGTACGTATCGCCCTTTCAATCCATCCCCCTCCCATGACCACATCTCCATCATAAAAGACCACCGCTTGGCCGGGGGTAATAGCCTCCTGAGGATGAGCGAAATCCACTTTCACCTTACCATCCTCTAAGGGCTCGACGATGGCATCTGCCGCCCTGTGGGCATACCGTATCTTGGCCTTCACCCTGATCGGTTGACGGATTTCATCTACGGCGATCCAATTTACTCGATCCGCAATCAGCCCCTTGCCGTACACCTCCCGTTTTTCGCCGACGAAAATGAGGTTTCTTTCCCTGTCGAATCCCAACACATAGAGGGGCCTGCCGGCCGAAAGGCCGAGGCCCTTTCGCTGCCCAATGGTATAAAAAGGGAGGCCCTTGTGCCTCCCCAAAATTCGGCCCTGGGTATCGACGATGTCTCCGGCCTCTATTCCACAGGACACCCTCCGTCGTAGAAATGGACGATAGTCCACCCCCGGGATAAAGCAGATCTCCTGACTTTCGGGCTTATCGTGGACCCTTAAACCAATGTCCATGGCTTTTTTCCTCACATCCTCCTTTCGGGAATATCCCAACGGAAAGAGGGCATGGCCTAACTGGTTTTGGGAGAGGGAGAAGAGGACATAGGATTGGTCCTTTTTCAGATCCTTGCCCCTCTTCAGGAGGTACCTTCTCATCGCTTGGTCATACTCCACCGTGGCATAGTGTCCGGTGGCGACGAAGGTGGCCTCCAGTTCCCGGGCTTTCCCGAGGAGTGCCCCAAACTTCACCTTCTCATTACAGAGGATGCATGGATTAGGGGTCCGGGCGTTAAGGTATTCTTTACAGAAGTAGGCGATTACCTCCTTCTCGAATTGCTCTTTTAGGTTGAGGACATAGAAGGGGACTCCCAGTTTTTGGGCAACCCTACGGGCATCCTCCACGTCAGAAACGCCGCAGCACCCGTAAAAATCCCTTTGCCTATCGGAGGGGAAATTCTTCTCCGAATCCCAAATGCGCATCGTGGCTCCGATCACCTCGTAGCCCGCCTCCTTCAAAAGATAGGCAGTGAGGCTGCTGTCGACGCCTCCACTCATGGCGACGACAACTCTCTTTAGATTCCTCATCATGGGTAAGATTCACCCTTCGGAGAGCCTCCAGGGAAAGAACAAGGCTCAATTGGTGAGTACAATCTTCTCAGGCGAAGCAACCGAGATCGTTGCCACCTTTTCTCTCGAATTATTATATAAAAGCCTCCTCGCGGGGAAACTTAGAACTGGACCTCCATGGCACTATAAGGGCACACGGTCACGCACATCTCGCAGGCAATGCACTCAGCCTTTTCAAAGCTCACCAGCATGGTATCCCGTTCCACTGAGAGGGCATGGGTGGGACAGAGAGACGTGCAGGCCGTACAGTGGGTACAGAGGTCCTTGAGCCATCTTATATCTTTCGATAGCTTCTGGGTCTCCACGCCTATTTTCGCTAGATAGTCCATCCCCCTCTGGAGCTGTTTTTTCTTGCCGGTCACCTCGAGCACTAACATCCCTTCTTCCTTCGGTATGATGTGACCTCGAAGAATATTGACCATGAGATCATATTCTTTAATCAGATTGTAGGTGACGGGTTGATCGGTCAGATCAGGTGGAAACCTGAGTACCACTTTTGTCGTTGTCATAAAGGCTCCTCCCTTTTCAGGGAGTTCGGGTAACCTTGGGCCAGAACTCCCTCGTTCAGTAGCCCAAGAACCCGAACTCCATTGATGTCTTATACTGCTTTCTTGAACCTTATGGGTTTTTCCTGAAGTCCCTTGAAGACAATCCCGGAATCCGATGAGGGAAGCCGCTGGACACATTTGGTCAGAAAAAACTCACCTTTCTGGATACAATCCTTCAAAATGCCAGCGATCTCCCTGGCCATGGCATAGCTGGAAAAGCTCGCCGTGGGGACTTTCTTCCCATCGAGCGAGATCTCGCCCGTCTTCAACTGGGCGTAGTTCACCTCTGCCAGGCTTCCGGACTCTCGCTGGGGATACGTTTCGCTGTAGTCCACCACCTGGGCCACGATATCCTCGTCCCGGACAGCTGCATGGACAAC
>JAUWDQ010000009.1 GCA_030608745.1 Pseudomonadota bacterium
ATACCTCGATGGAACGAATCCGAACCCTAGCGGTTCTATCTTAGGGGGAGGGCCCCAATGCGGTTGACAATCATGTCTTTCTATTCTAAATTATTATTTACTGATTCAAATTTGATGGCCTCGTAAAAAGCCATAATTCAGACGGCAAAGAAAAAAGATCCAGATGCAAGGCGCGCAAATCCTGAGGAATGAGGCGTACATAGAAGTACGCTGCAATGACGAAGGATGAAGCGGAACGCAGCAGATGGACTTTTTACGAAGCCGTCAAATTTGCAGGGTTGAGGAGACAAGCCAGTGGAGCAAGCAAATATTCCCATAAACATCGAAGATGAGATGAAAACCTCTTATATGCAGTATGCCATGAGCGTCATCGTGGGCCGCGCATTGCCGGACGTCCGGGATGGCCTCAAACCCGTTCACCGGCGAGCCCTATACGCCATGTATGAATTGAAAAATCATTGGGATAAACCCTACAAGAAGTCTGCCCGCGTTGTCGGCGATGTAATCGGAAAATATCATCCCCATGGGGAAGGAGCTGTCTATGATTCCATCGTGAGAATGGCACAGGACTTCTCGTTACGCTACCCCCTGGTGGATGGGCAGGGGAACTTCGGCTCCATCGATGGGGATTCCCCTGCCGCCATGAGATATACCGAAGTGAGGATGTCCAAACTCGCTGCAGAATTGCTGGCAGATATCGACAAGGATACGGTAGGATTTATTCCAAATTATGATGAGTCCCTCAGGGAACCCCTCATCCTACCCGCGAAATTTCCAAACCTCCTCATCAATGGATCTTCGGGAATTGCGGTAGGGATGGCCACGAATATTCCCCCCCATAGCCTTTTTGAAACTATTGATGCCGTCATCGCCCTCATCCGCCATCCTCAGATTGATATTCACGAGCTTTCGAAAATAATCCCCGGCCCCGATTTTCCAACGGGAGGTCTTATCCTTGGCCACCAGGGCATTAGATCGGCATATGAAACTGGAAAAGGTATTATGAGAATAAGGGCTCGGGTTATTATAGAAAAGCCAAAAAAAACGGATCGCCCCTGTCTCGTGATCACCGAGCTTCCATACCAGGTAAATAAATCCCGCCTTATCGAGCGGATTGCCGAGTTAGTCAGGGAAAAGGTAATCGAGGGCATCCACTCCTTAAGGGACGAATCCGATCGACAAGGCATGCGCGTCGTTATCGAATTGAAGAAAAATGAGGTTCCCCAAGTCACCCTTAACCAGCTCTTTAATCATACCCAAGTAGAGATCTCTTTCGGAATCATCATGCTTGCGGTGGTCGACAATCAGCCAAGATTACTCAACATTAAGGATATGCTTTCCCTTTTTATTGAGCATAGGAGGAACATTGTAACAAAGAGGTGCCGATTCGAACTCGATAAGGCTGAGTCCAGGGCGCACATCTTGGAGGGCTTAAAGCTTGCTCTTGAAAGACTCGACTCCGTGATTACCATTATAAAACGATCCAAGAACCCCCAAGATGCTCGGGATGGATTAGTGAAGAAGTTATCCTTATCCAGAGAACAGGCTCAGGCCATTTTGGACATGAGGCTCCAGAGACTTACCGCTCTGGAGAGAGAAAAGATTTTGGAGGAATACAAGGAGCTAATAAAGAACATTGCCCGACTGAGGGAAATTTTGGCTCACGATAACTTGATCCTCAATATCATTGTTGAGGAACTCTCGGCAATTCGGGACAAATTCAGTGATGAACGCAGAACGGAAATTATCGGGGAAATCTCGGAAATTGATCTCGAGGATATGATTACGGAAGAAGATATGGTGGTAACGATTAGCCACAGGGGTTATATAAAGAGAAATGCCCTTAGTCTTTACCAATCTCAGCACCGGGGGGGGAGGGGAAAAATTGGCATGACCACAAAAGAAGGAGATTTTGTGGAAAACCTGTTCATTGCTAGTACACATAGTTACATCCTCTTCTTCACCAACTATGGAAAGGTTCATTGGCTTAAGGTCCATGAACTTCCCCGGGGTGCAAGGGCTTCGCGCGGGAAGGCAATAGTCAATTTACTCAATTTGGCCCCAGAGGAAAAAACCACCGCCATCCTCCCGTTAAAGGATTTTTCATCGGGGAAATATATCGCCTTCGCAACTAAGCGGGGAATCGTCAAAAAAACTGAACTATCAGCCTTCAGCAAACCAAGGGCGGGCGGGATCTTAGCAATTCACTTAGATCAGAACGATGAACTTATCTCCGCTAAATTAACCGAAGGAGACCAACAAATTCTCTTGGGAACTAAATCCGGAATGGTTATACGCATTTTGGAGAAACGGATCCGCTCAATGGGAAGAACGGCAAGGGGGGTCAAGGGAATCGCTGTCAATGGGAGCGAGGTCGTGGGAATGGAAATCGTTAAAGAAGGTACGACTATTCTGACCGTTACGGAAAACGGCTTCGGAAAACGGACAAAAACCTCTGCATATAGGACACAGAACCGGGGAGGCAAGGGAATCATTACCATCAAAACAACCGAGCGAAACGGCAGCGTAATGGGAATTAAGCAGGTTGTTGATGATGATGAAATTGTCCTCATAAGCACAAATGGTAAGATTATTCGGCTCCGGGCTTCGGATATATCCGTAATGGGGAGAAATACGCAAGGCGTTACATTGATCGGTATGGCTGCTGGCGAGACTGTGGTCGGAACCGCAATATCTTCCTCAAAGGAGCTGATTTAGAAGGAACTTTTTATTTCAGAAAGGAGAAGTACCCAGGTGTTTGTGAACCCCTGTGAGCAGATCTTTATTTTCCTATCTAATTGAAAATAATGGTCTTTCTCAATTTCGGGGCCGGACCCTTTGCGAAATTGATCCGGGTTAGTTCAAAAAAGCTTGATCTCCGATTTATTTTGTGCTATCTTGTTTATTATCCTTCTATCCTCAAGTCCGTGCTGGGCATTCTTTAGAAATATCAGATTCCCTTTGTTTACCCGTCTCTTTCTCCACAGGGAGGGTTTTACTTATCCACAATTGTGGATATTTCTGTTGAAAACCTAAATTAGTCCTGTTTTACCTTTCATTGACCAATCCATCATATGCAACCCGTCATTATGGAAGCCATCTGGAACGCGGTCCTTAACTATGTCAAGGATAAAGTCGCCCCTAGCGATTACCAAGTGTGGATCGAGCCCATTACTCCGCTTTCCCTTGGGGAAAAAACCATGGAGGTTGGGGTTCCAAACAAATTTTTTGAAGATTGGCTTAGGAAGAATTACCTTTTCCTCATAAAGGAAGCTTTATTGCTCGCAGTGGGGAGGGAATGCAACCTCGTTTTTAAAGTAAAAAGGAATCCTTTACCCCAGGGGACCAAAGGACCATTATCATCAATAGATAAACGAGTTCAATCAGAGGATGTTCAGTTTAATAAAAAATATACCTTTGATAATTTCGTCGTGGGCCCTAGCAATCAATTCGCCAATGCTGCATGTCAGGCCGTAGCCAGCTTACCCGCAAAGAATTACAATCCTCTCTTCATTTATGGCGGTGTCGGCCTCGGTAAAACACATCTCTTAAACGCTATAGGAAATTATCTAATACAGAATCCAATTATTCCAGATTTCAGCAAAATTTGCTATGTCTCCGCCGAGGAATTTACGAATGAGCTCATCAATTCAATCCGATATGAAAAGATGGATGAATTCCGAGAAAAATTCAGAAGCATGAACATGCTCCTAATAGACGACATCCAATTTATTGCCGGAAAAGAGAGAACCCAGGTGGAGTTTTTTCACACATTTAACTCTTTGTACGAAGCAAGGAGACAGATTGTAGTAACAAGCGATAAATTTCCAAGGGATATCACCGATTTTGAAGAACGCCTTCGTTCACGATTCGAATGGGGGCTCATAGCGGACATTCAACCCCCAGACATTGAAACAATGGTTGCAATACTGAAAAAAAAAGCTCAATTAGAAGAAATCTCGATTCCCAATGATGTGGCTTTCTTCTTGGCCTCGAATATCTCTTCTAATATAAGGGTGTTGGAGGGATCCCTTATAAGAATAGTTGCCTTTTCAAGACTCACGGGAACTGATATAACATTGGATTTGGCAAAGGATGTTTTAAAAAATATTATCAAAACAGAGGAAAAATCTGTTCCGATTGAATCTATTCAAAAGGCCGTTGCTTCTCATTTTAATCTCAAGGTTTCGGATTTGAAGGCTAAGAGGAAAACCAAGCAGATTGTTTTTGCACGGCAAATAGCAATATATCTGTCCAGGAGACTCACTAAATCCTCCCTAGTTGAAATAGGTGAACGTTTTGGAGGAAAAGACCATTCAACGATTTTACACGCGATTAATAAGATTAAGGGACAAATGCAAATTGATCAAAAGATTGTCCAAATCATTCAGAGAATTGAATCAAGGTTAAACACCTAAATGATTCTTACAATTCTCTTACACTGAAAAACTTTTATTTATCAACTACTTATATTACTTTTTAACGATTTTACGATCTTATATTACTATTATTATAAGAATATACAAGGAGGATAATAATGAAATTCCAGATTGAAAAGAAACACTTTTCGCAATCTCTCAGTATCCTTCAAGGAATTGTTGAAAGGCGTAGTAGTATTCCCGCACTAGGCAATATCCTCATGGAATTGGAGAATAATCAACTCCGTCTAGCTACAACTGATCTTGAAACTGCCTTAATATGCTATCTTTCCTGTTCGCTTGAACAAGAAGGCAAAATTTGTGTGTCTGCGCGAAGGCTGTATGATATCATTAGGGAACTTCCCGACACGGAAATTTCTATAGAGGGAATGGAAAATCATTGGGCCAAAATAACTTGTCAAAATGCGATTTTTAACCTGAGTGGACTTGATCCGATGGAGTTTCCCACCTTGCCATCATACTCAGATGATGATCTTATTGCAATAAAATCATTTGATTTGAGGGAAATGATAGACAAAGTTATTTTTGCTGCGTCAACAGAGGAATCGAGATATAATCTCAATGGAATCTTCTTTGAAGCCAATGCTTCCGGTGATAAAAATGTTGCGAAAATGGTAGCGACGGATGGCCACAGGCTTGCTCTCATTGAAAGAGAAAGTCCGGAATTTTCAGGTATTGAAAAAGGAGTGATAATTCCAAAAAGGGGATTAAACGAGGTTAAAAAAATAGTCGCCGAAAATCCAGGAGAAATTAGAATCGCTGTAAGTGAAAATAGTTTTGTACTCAAAGCGGGCCCATTTGTTGTAATCATTCGGTTGATCGATGGGGAATTTCCGGATTATAAACAGGTGATACCGACAGAGAATGACAAAACACTAAAGTTAAGCAACAGAGAGTTCTCCTCCTGTTTGCGTAGGATATCTGCGTTATCTACTGATAGGGGTGAAGGGGTAAAGTTTAGCCTTAAGAAAGGGGCTATAGAATTGTACTCTTCTACTCAAGATATCGGTAACGCAATGGAGGTATTTCCAGCAATTTATGACGGAAGCGAGGTAAATGTTGGGTTCAACGCAAGATATATTCTTGATGCCCTAAATGCAATCGATGAAGACGAAATTTTGATGGAATTAAAGGACGAAACAAACGCGGCTGTCATCAAGCCAGCCATTGGAAAAAATTCCCTCTATGTAGTCATGCCAATGAGGGTTTAACAGGTGCAGAAAAAAATGGAAGATATGGCTATTCATTACGGTGCTGAGCACATAAAGGTGCTGGATGGATTAAGTGCGGTAAGAAAAAGGCCCGCGATGTACATAGGCAATACGGGGATAGAGGGCCTTCACCATTTAGCATACGAACTGGTTGATAATAGTATCGATGAGGCCATGGCCGGCTATTGTACAAAAATTGATCTTACCATCCATATAGACAATAGCATCACCGTAGAGGACAATGGCAGGGGAATACCCGTTGACTATCATAAAAAGGAGAAAAGGCCTGCGGTAGAAGTTGTTATGACGAAACTCCATTCCGGGGGCAAATTTGATAACTTGAGTTATCGGGTATCCGGGGGCCTCCACGGCGTAGGGCTTTCGGTCGTTAATGCCCTATCTGAAGCTATCGATCTAGAGATTCGCCGCGATGAAAAGGTCTACCACCAAGTATACGAAAAAGGTGAGGCGAAAACACGCCTGGAGGTCGTTGGCAAAACGAAAAAGACCGGGACCAAGATAAGGTTCAAGGCCGACAGGGAAATATTCGATACAACCTCGTTCAGTTTTGAACTCTTATCGCAGCGGTTAAGGGAGCTCTCTTTCCTGAACAAAGGTCTTTTCATCAGGGTCGCAGATGAAAGAACCGACAAAAAGAATGAGTTTTTGTACAAGGGAGGCATTGTCTCTTTCGTCGAGTTTCTGAGTAAGAAGAGGACCTGTGTCCATCCAAAGCCAATATATTTTAACGAGAAAAAGGATTCGATGGATATCGAGATCGCCTTTCAATATAATGACGGCTTCACGGAAAATCTCTTTTCCTATGCAAACAATATTAGAACCCAAGAGGGCGGAACACACCTTGTCGGATTTAAATCCGCTCTCACACGGACGATTAACTCCTATGCCGTCAACAATAACCTACTAAAGGGGTTAAAGGAAAATCTCAGCGGAGACGATACAAGGGAGGGCTTGGTAGGAGTTGTCAGCATTAAGATACCCGAGCCGCAGTTTGAGGGTCAAACGAAGACAAAATTGGGAAATAGCGACGTAAAGGGTATGGTCGAGGTTTTCGTAAACGATAAACTCGGCACCTTTTTCGAGGAAAACCCACAAATTGCGAGGAGGATTATAGCAAAGGTGGTTGATGCAGCAAGGGCACGGGAAGCTGCCAGGAAGGCCAGGGAATTGACACGAAGAAAGGGTTTCTTAGAAGGGGACACACTACCTGGGAAACTGGCGGATTGTCAGGAGAGGGATGCCTCTCTAAGCGAGGTTTATATCGTTGAAGGGGATTCCGCGGGAGGATCGGCGAAGCAGGGTAGGAACCGCGTGAACCAAGCGATATTGCCGATACGGGGAAAGATCTTAAACGTTGAAAAGGCCCGTTTTGATAAGATGCTCAGTAATGAAGAGATTAAGAACATTATAGCGGCGTTAGGCGCGGGAATTGCAAGCGAAGAGAGTGATATCTCCAAACTGAGATATCATAGGATTATAATCATGACTGATGCCGATGTGGATGGATCCCACATAAGGACCTTACTGCTCACGTTCTTTTACAGACAAATGCCGGAGATTGTAGAGAAGGGATATCTCTATATCGCTCAGCCCCCTCTTTACCGCGTGAAAGACGGAAAGAAGGAAGATTACATAAAGGATGGCGCTTCCTTCAATCGATATTTATTAGAACGTGCCACACAGCAGATAGCAGTCTTCGTCAAGGATTCTGGCATTCGATTAACGGGGCGCAAGTTAACTTCATTCTTGGATAAACTATCACAATACAATTACTTAAGATCAAAGCTCATTAACAGGGGGTATCAGAGGACCGTAATAGATATACTGCTTCAGAATAAAATTCGTTTTAAGGCGAGTTTTGAGGAAACGGGAAAAGTAACGGCCCTAAAGGAAATTATGGTAAGGGAGGGCTTTACGTCCCCCCAGATCACAAAGGATGAAGAGCACAATCTATTCGAATTGATTGTGACTTATCCACACAATGGGCACGAAAGGGCGAATAGAATAAATTGGGACCTCATCTCCTCCGTGGAATACAAAAACCTCTTTACCCTCCACAAAGAGATTGGTCAGCTTCAAAATTCACCCATCTTCGTATCATCAAAGGGGAAGGAGACAATGCTCAATTCCGGCGAGGAACTGCTCGAGTACATTCTGGCGCTCGGAAAAGAGGGTTTAATCATCCAGAGATATAAGGGCCTTGGGGAAATGAACCCGGAGCAATTGTGGCAAACGACAATGGATCCCCGAAATCGGACCCTCCTGCAAGTGAGGATTGAGGATGCGGTTGAAGCCGATGAGATATTCAGCGTTCTCATGGGCGATCAGGTTGAAGAAAGGCGGCGGTTTATACAGGATAATGCCTTGATAGCAAGGAATCTGGACATCTGAGGAAAACGTCCCAACGTAACTCCCACCTGGAACAATTCGAAGGAAATGTTGACCATTGGATTGACAGGAGGCATTGCCAGTGGCAAAAGTACCGTATCTATGGAATTTGAGAAGTTGGGCGCCATTGTTATTGATGCTGATCAAATCGCAAGGGAATTGATCCGCCCCCATGAACCCCTTTGGAGGGAGATTATCGCCTATTTCGGGACGGAGATTCAGAGAGAGGACTTGACCATTGATCGGTTTAGATTGGGCGAAAAGGTCTTTGCCGATGAAGCCGAAAGGGCAGTATTAAATAAAATGATACATCCCGAAATTAAGAGGGAGATAGACAGGAGGCTTAAAGAGATTGGGAAAGAGCATCCCGATGCGGTGGTCTTGGTCGATGCCGCCCTGTTAATCGAAACGGGAACCTTCAGGGAAATGGACAAAATAATCGTTGTTTCGGCCAGTAAAAGGAACCAGATAGAACGGTTGATGGATAGAAATAGTCTCAGCATAGAAGCGGCGAAGTGTCGGATAAGGGCGCAGATGTCGTTAGAGGAGAAACGGAAGTACGCCGACTATGTGATAAATACGGACGGATCCCTGGAAGAAATAAGGAAACAGGTAAGAAGGGTTCATGGGAAATTGATGGCGATAAGGGCAAAAGGGGGCGTTTCATCACTGTGTTCCCATGCCCCAACTCGGAACGACTAAAGATGAGGGTAAAGGAGCAACAGATGAATTTGAATGAGTTAAAAAAGAAGAAGATTGGAGAACTCACAGAAATCGCCAAAGAGCTCAAGGTAGAAGGTGCTGGTGGAATGGTGAAGCAAGAGCTTATTTTTTCCGTTTTGCAGGCTCAAACGGCAAAAAATGGTTTGATTTACGGGGAGGGAGTTCTGGAAATTCTGCCCGACGGATTCGGGTTCTTAAGGGCCCCGGATTACAGCTATTTGCCCGGACCTGACGATATCTATATCTCACCTTCCCAGATACGTCGATTCAACTTGAGAACGGGGGATACGGTATCGGGCCAGATTAGGCCGCCGAAGGATACGGAGAGATATTTTGCAATGCTCAAGGTTGAGGCCGTCAATTTCGAAAATCCAGAGGGGGCAAGGGAGAAGATTCTCTTCGATAATCTGACTCCCATGTATCCCGAAGAAAGGATTAAATTGGAGACGGGCGAACCGGAAAACCTTTCCGCGAGGGTAATGGACCTACTCACCCCGATTGGGAAAGGACAGAGAGGATTAATCGTCTCGGCACCAAGGACGGGGAAAACGATGCTCTTGCAGAATATCGCCAACAGCATTACCAAAAATCATCCGGAGATCATCTTAATTGTATTGCTCATCGACGAGAGGCCCGAAGAGGTGACGGATATGGAACGATCGGTTGATGGAGAGGTGGTTAGCTCGACTTTCGATGAACCCGCCCAGAGACATGTCCAGGTGGCGGATATGGTCATTGAGAAGGGGAGGAGATTAGTAGAACATCATAAAGACGTGGTAATCCTCTTGGATAGTATTACGAGATTGGCACGGGCCCATAATGCCGTCGTTCCCCCCAGCGGAAAGATCCTTTCTGGCGGGGTGGATTCCAATGCCCTTCACCGGCCGAAACGATTTTTCGGAGCAGCAAGAAATATCGAGGAGGGGGGAAGTTTGACGATAATCGCAACGGCCCTGGTCGACACGGGCAGTCGAATGGATGAGGTTATCTTTGAGGAATTTAAGGGAACGGGGAATATGGAGATTCTCCTAGACAGACGATTGGTTGACCGAAGGGTTTTTCCCGCCATCGACATTCAACGTTCAGGAACGCGAAAGGAGGAACTCCTCTTGGACGAAAATGACCTGAATAGAGTTTGGCTTTTACGAAAGGTATTTCAACCGATGAATACCGTGGAGAGCATGGAATTTCTGCAGGAGAAGATGAGGGATACCCGGAACAACAGGGAGTTTCTTGATAACATGAATCAATAGAGCTATGAGAGGCGGAAAAGGTATGAAATAGCCGGCTTATTTGATATAGTAACACGCGTTTCAATTCCATATGGAGGAGACGAATGAAGAAGGAGATTCACCCAAAGTTATTTAAAACCACCATACGCTGCGCATGCGGAGCTACCTTTGAAACTATGACCACGAAGGAAAAGATTAGGGTCGAGATCTGTTCCCAATGCAACGCGTTCTTTACCGGGAAGCAGAAATTCCTCGATTCCGCGGGGAGGATCGAGAAGTTTGAGAGAAAGTATGCGAATGTACGGGAGAAAAAGCCGCGGGAGAGGAAGTAAGTTTGGGAAAGGGTTGGATCATCCCTCCGCCCGCGTATTTCCGGCTTGAGATGGAGTGGAAATAATGCAACAAATGCTTGAAGAGGTCGAGCAGCGTTTTGCTGAATTGGATCGGATGCTGGGCGACCCAGAGATTATCAGGGACCAGAAAAGGCTTCATAAGATCGCGAAAGAATACGCTGATCTAAGGAAGATCGTTGATTTTTATCGGAAATTGAAGAGATTGGAAGCAGAGATTGAGGAGAATAGACACCTGCTTTCGGAAAAGGATGAAGAGATCAAGAAATTGGCAAGGGAGGAGATTAGTTACCTCACTCAGGAGAGAGAGAGAGTTGAGGGAGAAATAAAGAACTCCCTCATACCGAAAGATCCCAATGATGAGAAAAATATACTTATCGAAATTCGCGCGGGAACAGGAGGAGATGAAGCTGGCTTATTCGCCTCCGATATGTTTCGCATGTATGCTAAATTCGCCGAAATGAACGGGTGGAAAGTTGATATTCTCAGTCGAAATTTTACCGGAGTCGGAGGATTTAAGGAGATTATTGCATTGATTGAAGGGGATAAGGTCTATAGTAAGCTGAAGTTCGAAAGCGGCGTCCATCGCGTACAGAGGATTCCGGAAACGGAGTCTCAGGGGAGAATACATACCTCGGCGGTTACGGTAGCTGTTTTACCAGAAGCCGAGGAGATTGAGGTTGAGATTGATCCGGATGACCTGAGGATAGATGTCTTTCGATCTTCCGGCCCCGGAGGACAGAGCGTCAACACAACGGACTCGGCAGTTCGTATAAGCCATATTCCCACCGGGCTGGTGGTAACCTGTCAAGATGAGAAATCGCAACATAAGAATAAGGCCAAGGCGATGAAGGTTTTAAGGGCCAAGCTCCTCGATAAGTTCGAGAGGGATCAGCAAAGGGAGATATCGGAGAAGAGGAGAGGCCTCGTGGGAAGTGGCGATCGATCCGAGCGTATCAGGACATATAATTTCCCCCAGGGAAGAGTGACGGATCATCGGATCAGTTTGACCTTGTATAGGCTGGGCGAGATCTTGGAGGGCCATATCCAAGAGCTGATCAGCTCTCTCAATGCCCACTACCAAGCAGAAGCCCTTCGAGGTCAACAGGCGGAGAGACAGCCGAGTTCATGATCTGAAACTTTTCAGATTACCTTCCGAATCCACTGTTAAACACGTCCTTATCATGTCAAAGGCCGAGCGGAGCATTTCAGGGGCATTAAATTGGGGAACCCGCCTCCTCAGGAGAAGGGGTATCGAAACCCCCCGGGTGAATGCAGAACTTCTCTTGAGAAAAGCCCTGGGGATCGATCACGTCGAGGTATATCTTTACAACGATCGGGTCCTAACCCAGCCCCAGTTCACCTCCTATAAATCCCTGATGGATAAGAGAATCAAGGGTGAACCGACCCAGTATATTCTCGGGAGCCGGGAGTTTTGGTCGTTGGACATTAGGGTGACCCCCGAGGTCCTCATCCCGAGGCCCGAGACGGAGCTACTGGTGGAGGGGACGCTGAAGATATTCAGCGACAAAAGAGACCTCAGCCTCCGTTTCATGGAGGTGGGGACGGGGAGTGGGGCAATTGCCATTGCGTTGGCAACGGAGCTAGAGAGGTGTTTTATCTTGGCAGAGGATGTATCTTGGAGGGCCCTTCTTGTTGCGAGGGAGAATGCCAGGATTCAGGGGGTATCGGGGAATATCCATTTTTTGGCTGGGGACCTTTTTTCGTCCCTTAAGGAGGGCAGCTCCCTTTTCGATTTGATCCTATCCAACCCACCCTATGTTCCGAGTGCAAAGATAGGAACCCTACCTAAGGAGATAGCGGAATTCGAACCCAGGATCGCCCTGGATGGTGGTCCCGATGGGCTCGAACTTTTCAGGAGAATAGTCATGGAATCTGGATCATTTCTCAAGGATGGGGGGTGGTTGATGCTGGAATGTGGTGAAGGTCAAGGGGAAGCTGTTGCGGAGATGATTCGGAATACCGGTTTTTTCGCATCCCCGTGCATCATTAAGGATCACTCGGGGGTAGATAGAGTTATTCGGGCTCGCAAGGGATGAAGAAGGCGTGATTCAAGGGGAGGGCCGGTTTGGATAAGATCCTCATTCAGGGTGGGGAGAGATTAGTGGGTGAGGTAATCGTTAGCGGATCCAAGAATGCCACTTTGCCCATTTTTGCATCGAGTCTCCTCGCAGAGGGGGAGAATCGATTTCATGGGGTCCCGGATCTCAAGGACGGCAAGACCATATGCGAGGTCCTAAAGAAGTTGGGAGTTAAGATTGGACGTGGACAAGAAGGGGAATATTTGCTCGATGGCACGGAGCTCGTTGGACACGAAGCCCCCTACAACCTGGTTAAGACAATGAGGGCCTCAATACTGGTACTGGGCCCATTGGTCGCCAGGGCGAAAAAGGCTATAATATCGCTGCCTGGAGGATGTGCCATCGGAGCCCGGCCCGTTGACCTCCATCTAAAGGGCTTGGAAAAATTGGGGGCCGAAATTCAATTAAGGCACGGCTATATTGAGGCCAAGACAAAGGGGTTGAGGGGTGCAGGCATTTATCTCGACGGTCCAACGGTAACAGGAACGGAGAATCTCATGATGGCAGCCACCCTGGCTAAAGGGGAAACGGTGATCGAGAATGCTGCCGCGGAGCCGGAGGTAGTGGAATTGGCAGAGGTGCTCAATAAGATGGGGGCCAAGATTTCAGGGGCTGGATCAAATATTATAAGGATAAAAGGGGTAAAAAAGTTGACGGCAACGGAACACACCATCATCCCGGATCGAATTGAGGCGGGAACGTTTATGATAGCCGCTGGTGTTACCAGGGGGAATGTCCACATCCGAAACTGCAACTTGGATCATATGGAGGCCGTCGTCAACAAATTGAGAGAAGCGGGTATGGAGATACTGCGAGAGGATGATGGGGTGAGGGCGATTGGAAATAAAAGGATTAAGAGTGTCGATGTTAAAACCCTCCCCTATCCAGGGTTTCCCACGGATATGCAGGCCCAGATTATGGTCCTTATGACATTGGCTAAGGGATTAAGCGTGCTCTCTGAAACAATTTTCGAGAACCGATTCATCCACGTTGATGAGCTCAGGAGGATGGGGGCCGACATCAAGGTTGAGCGAGACAGTGCCATCGTCAACGGAGTCAAAGGCCTCAGCGGGGCCCCAGTGATGGCAACTGACTTGAGGGCCAGTGCGTCATTGGTCCTCGCCGGGTTGGCGGCGGAGGGGCAAACAGAGATTTCCCGGGTTTACCACCTAGATAGGGGCTATGAGAAGCTGGAGGAGAAGTTAGCAAGGCTTGGGGCTCATATCAGGAGGGTTAAGGGGTAGATGAGGATACTCAGGGGCGGTAATAAGGACTTCGAGAAACAGTTCGAAATGGTGATCAATCGGGGAAGGGAGGACCCGGAGGCGGTGGAACGGGTGGTCCAGGGCATTTTGGGGGCGGTGAAGGCCAAAGGGGATAAGGCGGTTCTCGAATATACGAGGCGTTTTGACGGCGTGGATCTTTCTCCTTCGCAGCTCCGGGTCTCCCGAGAGGAGATGGAGGAGGCCTATGGGATGGTTCCGAAGGAGGATTTGGAGACGCTGAAACTGGCCTCAGAGCGTATAGAATCCTTCCATCGAAGGCAGTTGGTGAACTCTTGGTTTGAATCAACGGCAGATGGCATAGTACTGGGCCAGATCGTAACGCCCCTTAAACGGATAGGGGCTTACATCCCGGGAGGGGAACATCCCTATCCTTCCACCGTGTTGATGACTCTCATTCCGGCAAAAATTGCGGGCGTCAGCGAATTGATCGTGGCTTCTCCAACCTATGGAGGCAGAGGAAGCGCCCATGTATTAGCGGCAGCGGGGTTAGCTGGGGCTTCCTCAATCTTTAGGGTGGGAGGTGCCCAAGGAGTGGGGGCCCTCGCCTATGGTACCGAGTCCATCCCCAAGGTGGACAAGATAGTGGGTCCGGGAAATGTCTATGTAGCCACAGCCAAGAAGATGGTCTTTGGTGAAGTGGGAATTGATATGGTGGCGGGGCCAAGCGAAATCTGTATTTTTTCGGACGGGCATACCGCCCCTTCCTCTGTCGCTGCAGACCTGCTTTCCCAGGGGGAGCACGATGAGAAGGCGTTATTGGTTCTGATTGTGCTATCCGAGGCTTATGCCCGCGCTGTTAATGGTGAAGTTGAGAGGCAGTTGAAGGAACTAAAGAACAAGGAGGTGGTTGAACGATCATTGAGCAGTTGTGGTGCCATCATCATTGTGCGGAGCTTTGGTGAGGCCATTGATCTCATCAATGAGCTCGCCCCTGAACACCTTGAGCTCATAGTGGAGACTCCATGGGATTTGTTGGGCAGAGTTCGGAATGCCGGAGCGATATTTTTGGGTCCCTTCACCCCGGAAACGGTTGGGGATTACCTGGCGGGGACAAATCATGTACTGCCAACCGGGGGAACATCGCGCTTCTCTTCCCCCTTAGGGGTTGAGGATTTCTTGAAAAAATCTAATATAATCTCCTTCTCTCAAGAAGCACTGTCGGAATTTAGGGAACACATCCTGAGAATGGCAGCGATGGAGGGTTTTGATGCCCATGCCAGGGCTGTGGAGATGAGATTTTCGGAGAAAAAAGGTGACGGGAGAGGAAAGGGTCGGACAAAAAAGGGATTAAGGAGGAGGGATGGGCAGGAAGGGAGAGGTTACTAGGAAGACGAAGGAGACGAGGATCATCCTCAGGCTTGACCTCGATGGGTTTGGCGAGCATTCCATCTCTACGGGGATCCCCTTTTTCGACCATATGCTGAGCCTATTCGCCATGCATGGATTTTTCGACCTTCATATCGAAGCCGAAGGCGATATCGGAGTTGATTTTCACCATACCGTGGAGGATGTTGGGATATGTCTGGGGGATGGATTCAAAGAAGCCATAGGGGATGGGAAGGGATTGCGGAGGTATGGAATGGCTATTATCCCCATGGACGAAACCTTGGTCTCCGTGGCATTGGATTTATCAATGCGGCCCTACCTGGTCTACCATCCAGGGTTGAAGAAAAGGAAGATTGGGTTATTCGATTTGGATTTGATCGAGGAATTCTACAGGGCTTTTGTAAACCATAGCGGCATTACCCTCCACATTAACACGCTGTACGGGAGGAATACCCACCATATTATCGAGGCAATTTTCAAGGGGGTCGGGAGGGCCTTGGATATGGCCAGTTCACTCGATCAGAGGGTAAGGGGGGTCATGTCGACAAAGGGGAGGTTGTAGGGAAAGGGATGAGATATGGGGAGAAGTAACAGCATCGGGGCAATCGGATGGATTTTTCTCTCCCTTTGCTTGTCCTCGGGGTGTACGCAGGTTGGGTTGCGGGTTGAAAGGCCCGTACGATCGGTCGCAGTGGTTCCCTTCTTCATAAAGGGCCCCTCGGGAGAGGGGAGCAGGTTTGTCGAAGACCCCATCAGTGGGCGCATGTTTGTGGCGGGTGAAATCATCCCCAGTGCACGGGGGGGCCTGACGGGTCTCCTCTATCAAAAAATGACGGAATTTCCCCAACTGGATGTCGTTCCCCTGAAGGAAGTGGAGAAGGTCATGGAGAGGGGGAATTTCAAGAAGGAGCCCATAGCCTCAGCGCGGAAGACAGGGGAGGCATTTGGGGTAGACGGGGTTGTGTTGGGGTGGGTTTTTCGATACGAGGAGCGAATTGGGAGCGCTATTTCGGTGGAGCGGCCTGCCTCGGTCTCCTTTGTCATCCATTTAGTTGGCGTGGAAGAGGGTTCTATGCTTTGGAGTGGCCGATTCCAGGAGACCCAACAACCCTTAAGTGAAAATGTATTGAAACTCGGCTCCTTTTTGCGCAGGGGAGGAGTTTGGCTAAAAGCCAAGAGTTTGGCGAGCGTTGGGATGGATGAAGTATTGGTTTCCTTTCCGGCCTCGAGGGAAGAGCCGGAATCCGAGGGGGAATAATGGACATCATCCCGGCCATCGACCTTAAGGAGGGTAAATGTGTTCGCCTTTTTCAGGGACGACGGGATCAGGGGACGGTTTTCTCGGATCGGCCTTGGGAGGTTGCCCAGAGGTGGGAAGACGAAGGAGCAGGGAGGTTGCATGTGGTCGATTTGGATGGTGCCTTTTTCGGGAGGCCGATCCATGAGAGGGAGATCGAGCGAATCGTAACATCGGTTGGCATCCCCGTCCAGGTAGGAGGAGGGATGAGAAGCCTGGAGGCGATGGAGCGGTATTTTTCCATGGGGGTGGATCGAATTGTCTTGGGGACCATGGCCCAACGATTCCCTGATTTTGTGAGACAGGCCTGCTCCGCATTTTCGTCTAAGGTTATGGTCAGTATCGATGCGAGGAATGGAAAAGTGGCCGTTGAGGGGTGGAAGGAAATGACATCAGTTGAGGTGATACCCCTGGCCCATCGTCTAGAGGGGGAAGGCGTTGCGGCCATTGTGTTCACGGATATCGGGCGGGATGGGACCGAAAGGGGGGTCAACCTTAAGCAAACACGAAAACTCGCGGAATCTATTGATATTCCCGTGATTGCGGCGGGAGGGGTTTCTAAGCTCGAGGATATTGAGGCCCTGTTAAAGATGGAACAGCTCGGGGTGACCGGTGTGATCATAGGAAAGGCCCTCTATTCAGGCAGTATTCATCTCAAGGAGGCTTTGGCGCTGTCATTGGGCGCAAGGCCGTCGGAGAGCGGCGGATTTCCATAAGGGGTGGTGTTGAATAGGATAGTCGTCTTTTTAGCCACGGGGTGCTATGTTGGTTATTCTCCGTTAGTTCCGGGAACAATGGGGACACTGGCATCGATTCCTCTCTACTTAATCCTCTCCCATCTCTCCCCGCTTTATTACATGGCCATCCTGCTAGGTTCCATATATATTGCGATATGGGCATCGGATGGGGCGGAAGTGCTCCTGCAATCCAGGGATTGCAAACATATCGTCATTGATGAGATGATTGGATTTCTCGTGGCCATGTTTATGATTCCCCCAACGGTGAGGAATATCGTTCTGGGCTTTTTCCTGTTCCGTGCCTTCGATATCATTAAGCCCTTCCCCATTAGGACCCTCGAGG
Organism: Pseudomonadota bacterium; assembly: GCA_030608745.1. Taxonomy (GTDB): domain Bacteria; phylum Desulfobacterota; class BSN033; order WVXP01. The sequence continues at coordinate 17,456 of JAUWDQ010000009.1, forward strand.
AGAGGGTGAGGGGAGGATACGGGGTGGTCCTTGACGATATTCTTGCCGGTATCTACACCAACCTCATCATTCATGTTCTTCTCTTTACCATGCTCAAAGGGTGACATGGCAATACGGGAAGGCAAGACCCCCGAAGAGAAAATCGGAATTCTCTTAAGGAGAAGAAAGGTTAGCCTTTCCTTGGCTGAGTCGTGTACAGGGGGATTGATTGCCCATCGGATAACCAATGTATCGGGAAGCTCGGATTATTTTAAGATGGGAATTGTGAGCTATAGTAATGGGAGCAAAGTGGGGTTCCTGGGTGTCCCCGAGAGAGATATTGATTGTTATGGAGCGGTGAGCCATCAGGTGGCGGAAAAGATGGCCCAGGGGATCCGGTTGAAGGCTAAAACGGACATTGGGTTGGCTACCACGGGCATCGCTGGCCCCCAAGGGGGGACTTGGGAGACGCCGGTGGGGACCGTCTTCATCGGCCTGGATCACCAGGGGGGAACTGAGGTTAGGGAATTCCATTTTGAGGGTAATCGGGACGAGATTAAGGAAAAAGCCTTCCAGAAAGGCCTTGAGATGCTCATGGACTATCTAATTGAGATGGGCAATAAGGCTAGCAAGAAAACAAAATTATAAATTATAAATCCGAAAATTCTTATTACAATTCCTTTTTACTTCATGATCGAGCGCACCCATGATTTTCAACTGCTTTCTTGGTGCCATGCTCTAATCGAGGAGATACGGCGAGATCCTCATCCGAGGATCCACTTTATCTCGAGATCGAGAGAGGGGGTAAAGAAACAGGCAACAGATGTTGGGATTTTTCCCTCCTCCTTCAACCCCATCACCAAAGGACATATGGCGATTCTCCAAAGGGCAGCCGGGATCAAGGGCTTTCAGGAGGTTTTAGTGGTCCTGGATACGGAGGCGATGGATAAGGAGATTTTTGGGGCCACCCTGGTAGATCGGCTCTTGATGTTACAGGTCCTCTTTGAAGATGAACCCAGCTTTTCCGTTGGGGTGAGCAATCGGGGGCTTTGTTTGACCAAGGCTGAGGTATTAATGGAGATGTACCCGGAGGGAACGGGTATAATCTTCATCGTGGGTTATGACACACTGGCAAGGGTGTTTGACCCGAAATACTATGAAGATCGCGAAGAGGCCTTGGCCCGGCTCTTCACATCCTGTACATTCATGGTAGCAAATCGAGGAGGCTACGGGAGGAAAGCCTTCGATCAGTTAATGGCCTCGGTGGAAAATGAAAGGTTTAAGGGCAAGGTTCAGTTCTTCGAAATACCCAATCACCTGGCCCAAATCTCATCGAGCCGAGTGCGACAGAGGGTAATGAAGGGAGAGCCTTTTGCTGGGCTCGTTCCGGCAGGGGTAAGGGAATTCATTGAAAAGGTGAAGCTCTACCAGGCGGATACGGCGGTAAATCCCCAGGGCCAAAGGGTAAACCTCTATGAGTTAAGGACTCAGATCCTTCGCCGACTGTATGCCCTCTACCCAGAGGGAAGGGTCGAAATCGATATCGGGAGGATAGTTGATAGCGTAGTCGAAGGGATGAGGGATGGCCAGAGCCTTGAGAACGTTCTGGATACCATTCCCCATCATGTACCAATGACGAAGGGGGGAGAGGCAGGGATACAGCAAAAATGACGGCTTCGTAAAAAGTCCATCTGCTGCGTTGCGCGTCATCCTTCATCACTGCAGCGTACTTCTATGTACGCCTCATTCCTCAGGATTTGCGCGCCTTGCATCTGGATCTTTTTTCTTTGCCGTCTTATTTCGACTTTTTACAATGACGTCAAAAATGATATCGAAAATAAACTTTAAACCCTGTCCGAGATGTAGTAGTATGGGAAAAAGTGTTTCCGAAATAGGGGGTGAGGGGGGAGTCTATTCGACATCTATGATTTCACATATGTTCGGTCTTATGGGAGGATGACGGCAATGAAGTTGCAAAAGTTTGAAGGTTGCTGGACGGCTATGGTCACGCCATTGATTGAATCGGGGGAGCTTGATCTGAAGGGATTGAGGAAGAATACGGGTTTTCAGATAAGCCAGGGAGCCAAATTGGTTCCGACCGGGACAACGGGAGAGTCCCCCACATTGGACTGGAAGGAGCACGATACCGTTATCGAAGAAGTGCTGAAGCTGGCAAAAGGGGAGACCTTCATCATGGCGGGGACGGGTAGCAACTCAACAAGAGAGGCCTTGAGGGCAACGAAACACGCCCAGGAGGTTGGAGCCGATGCCGTATTATTGGTTGATTGCTACTATAACGGGCCCTCATCTTTTGAGCTTCGGACTCAGTATCATGGGGTCATAGCAAAGGAATTTCCCGACCTTTTCGTTACTCCTTATATTATTCCCGGCCGCACGGGCACCCAAATGGAAGTGGAGGATTTGGCCATCCTTCACAGGCAGCTCAAGAACGTACGCGCGGTAAAGGAGGCGACAGGGGACCTGGAGAGAATGGCCAAGACGAGGGTTCTATTGGGAAACGATTTCGACATCCTCTCGGGGGATGACGATATGACCTTGGAGATGATGAGGCGCCACGATATATCCGCATCGGGGGTTGTCTCGGTGATTTCCAATGTCGTACCCGGCGCCATAGCTGAGATGACGAGGGCCATCCTTGCGGGGGAAGAGGATAAGGCGACCAAGTTGAAGGAGGCATTGGACCCGCTCTTCAAGATCGTCACGGTGAAAACCGTAGAGGAGTATGAGGGCTTTACCGTTCCCTGTAAATGGAGAAATCCCTTGCCCATCAAGACATTGATGAATGGTTTGGGTCTGCCTTCGGGGCCATGTCGGGCTCCCTTGGGAAAGATGACGCCCAAGGGGGTGGACGTAGTCCGCCGGGCCGTTAGGACCGTTTATGAGCGGAAGAAGGATATCTTGATGCCCATCCAGGACTATTACAAGGTAAACCTGAGGGAGCGAATCGATAATGATGAGTATTGGAAGTAAGGGGGAAGGCTAAGCAGCATATTGCATGCAAAAGTGCGAGGGTCAACTCGAACCGAAAAGGGCCTGGGTTACCCTCGTGATCATGATTTTAGATGAGGTACTGCCCACATAGAATTCGTCAAAATAGAAGATGGGACCCCCCTATCCGATCCCAAATCTATGTCT
>JAUWDQ010000270.1 GCA_030608745.1 Pseudomonadota bacterium
AGGAAGAACTGAGACGGCATGTTGCATGATGGCCGTCAGGGAAGAGGAGATGCTGAGCTAGAATTCTTCATCTTCCTGGCATAATCAGAAACAATGTGAATCATATCAACTCTATCGCGGTTTTCCTCGATCATCCGGACAAAGGCACTCCCGATGACGACCCCGTCGACATATGGGGCAATCTCTCCAACCTGTTGGGGGGTGGATATACCAAAACCGACTACGAGAGGAAGCGTGGTTATCCTTCTTATTCTTTCCACATCCCTCTTGATGTCCGGAACCCTAGGTTTTACGGTCCCCGTGACCCCCGTGATTGAGATGTAGTAAAGAAATCCCGTTGCATCCCTTGAGATCTTCTCGATCCGTTCCGTACTGGTTGTCGGGGCAATCAAGGAGATGAAATCAATCCCCGATCGATCCGTGTAGCGTCTGAGCTCGGCGGACTCCTCAGGGGGGAGATCAACGACCAGGATGCCGTCCACCCCCACCTCCTTCGCCCGTTTCGCAAATCTTTCATTTCCATAGATAAAAATGGGGTTGTAATAACCGAAGAGGACGATGGGGATCTCGGTGACTTCTCGGAGGGATCCGATCATATCAAGGATAGCGGAAAGGGTGACACCGTTTTGCAGGGCCCTCCGAGAGGCGGCCTGAATAATGGGTCCATCGGCTGTTGGGTCTGAAAAGGGCACTCCGATCTCGAGGACATCCACCCCGGCGGCATCCAGGCCCAGGATAATCTCCTTCGTATGTTCCAGACTTGGGTCCCCCGCCGTGAGGTAAGCAATCAAGGCCCTTTCGCCCTTGTCCCTTAAATAGCTGAACTTTCCCTCGATTCGACCCATCATTGATACCCCTCCATTCTTTCAGCGATGATTCCCACATCCTTATCCCCTCTGCCCGAGAGGTTGACCACGATAATTTCCCCCTTATCCAGGGAAGGGGCCAGCCTCATGGCATATGCCACGGCATGGGCGCTCTCCAAGGCGGGGATGATTCCCTCATATCTGGCGAGGGAGATAAAGACGCGAATGGCCTCTTGATCGTCTATTGTTACATATTCCGCTCGCCCCGTTTCGCGAAAATAGCTATGTTCCGGTCCAACGCCTGGGTAGTCGAGACCAGCCGCGATAGAATGGGCATCACGCACCTGTCCATCTTCATCCTGAAGGAGATAGGTCTTATTTCCGTGGAGGACTCCGGTCGTCCCCGCTGATATGCTTGCAGCATGCATTCCTCCATTGATCCCCTTTCCTGCAGCTTCCACACCGATCATGGTGACCCCGGGGTCGTCCTTGAAGGGATAAAAGAGCCCCATGGCGTTGCTCCCTCCGCCCACACAGGCAATGAGGAAATCCGGGAGCCTTCCCTCTTTTTTCAGGATCTGTCTCTTCGTTTCTTTCCCGATGACGCTCTGAAAATCCCGGACCATCATCGGATAAGGATGGGGTCCTGCCGTGGAGCCGATGACATAGTAGGTGTCCCGAACCCGTGTGACCCACTGGCGTATCGCCTCGCTCATGGCATCTTTCAGCGTTGCCGTTCCGGAAGTAACGGGTACAACCTCTGTATCCAGAATGTTCATGCGTAAGACATTGGGAGACTGTCTTTTTATATCCTCCTGGCCCATAAATATCTGGCATTCCATTCCGAAAAGGGCGGCAACCGTAGCCACCGCTACGCCATGTTGACCAGCTCCCGTCTCTGCGATCACCCTCGTTTTCCCCATCCGTTTCGCGAGAAGGGCCTGTCCCAGGGTGTTGTTTATCTTGTGAGCACCCGTATGATTGAGGTCTTCCCGTTTCAGATAGATTTTGGCACCTCCCAGTTTCTCCGTGAGACGTCTGGCATAATAGAGAGGCGTTTCCCTCCCCGCATATTCCCGAAGATAAGCCGCGAGCTCTTCCTGAAACTCCTTATCCCTTCGTGCCCCAAGGTATGCCTCTTCGAGTTCAATGAGGGCGGGCATCAATGTCTCGGCGGTGTAACGGCCCCCAAAGGTTCCGAAATGTCCCTTTTTATCCGGTAAAGTTCTTGGCATGGTTTCACCTATAAGCTATGAGGATTTGTTCGACTTCAGGGTCGAAATACCTTTGATCCTTTTCCCCCTATCCGGCGCACGATCTCGATGATCTTCCTCACCTTCACGGGGTCTTTTCTCCCCGGTGAGCTTTCAGCACCGCTGTTGATGTCCACGGCATGAGGCGAGACGATCTCGATGACTTCTCGGATATTATCCGCATTTAACCCGCCGGCGATAATGAGCAGGTGCGTCTCCTTCACCTTGACGGCAAGTCTCCAATCGGATCTTTTCCCCGTACCTCCGTAACGCAGGGGATCGTATGCATCCACAAGGATGGCCCTTACTGGGTAACTGCTCAATTTTCGGAGATCACCCTCTCCCCGGGGAGAAAAGGCCTTGATCAAGAGGGATGAAGGCAATTGGCGGCAGTACTCGGGTGACTCATCTCCGTGGAGCTGAACCAGGTCGAGACCGCAGTATTCGACAATTTTCTTAACCTCCAGGGCATCATGGTTCACGAAGACACCAACCTTCGTGATCCCATCCGGGATCTTTGCAATGATTTCCTTGACGTTTTCCGGTGCCCCGTACCTGGGACTCTTTGGATAAAAGTTAAAACCGAGGGCATCGGCCCCACATTCAACCGCGAAGGAGGCGTCCTCCAGATTGGTGATTCCGCAGATCTTTATCTCCGTCATTGTCTTATCCTGCCGTGCCCACAAGTTCTCTGAGTTTTCGCCCGATGTCCTCAGCTCGCATCAATGCCTCACCTATCAAGAAGGAGTGAATTCCCGCTTTCATCAACGTCTCAATATCCTCTCTGGTGTTGATGCCGCTTTCACTGACCACGATTCTATTCCCGGGAATAGATGAGATGAGATCCAGGGTTATCCCTAGGTCCGTGGAAAATGTCCTCAGGTCCCTGTTGTTAATTCCAATAATTTGGGCGCCTGCGGCAAGGGCTTTATCCAGTTCCTCCCGGGTGTGAACCTCGACGAGGGGTGAGAGGCTCAGCGCTTCTGTTAGGTGGATAAATTCCCTTAATTGTCCCTCTTCCAGGAGGCATGCGATAAGAAGGAGGGCATCTCCCCCGAGGATCCTGGTCTCATAGATCTGATAAGGGTCGATGATAAAGTCCTTCCTCAGGAGGGGGAGATCGACGATTTCCCTGATGCCCGATAGATATGTCCTACTACCCTCGAAAAATTCCTCATCTGTAAGAACCGATACAGCTGCCGCCCCATTTTCCTGGCAAAGGGCGGCAATCTTGAAGGGGTCAAAATCTTCTCTGATC
>JAUWDQ010000021.1 GCA_030608745.1 Pseudomonadota bacterium
CACTATCCTCGGCCAGGATCATTTCCCTAACTGCACTAAGCCGATCCCCTTCGAAGAACATATGCTCGGTGCGGCAGAGCCCAATCCCCTCAGCTCCGAAGGCTAGGGCGATCTGAGCCTGATCGGGTTTGTCGGCATTCGTGTATACCCCCAGTTTCCTGGCCTCATCGGCCCAAGACATCAACTCCGTATAGTACCCGTAGATCTGGGATTCTTCGGGCCGATTGCTCCGATCGATGAGCACCTGCAGAATCTCGGAGGGCCTTGTGGGAATTCTGCCCAGGAGTACATCTCCGCTGGTCCCATCGATGGAGAGATAGTCGCCTTGCTTGATAATGTGGCCGTTGACCTTCATCTCCTGCCTCTTGTAGTTGATGTCGAGTACACCGCATCCTACCACGCAGACTTTGCCCATCTGGCGGGCTACCAGAGCCGCATGGGAGGTCATTCCTCCCCGGGCAGTCAAGATCCCCTGAGCCGCGTTCATCCCTCGGATGTCCTCGGGAGATGTCTCAATCCTCACCAACAGAACCTCCTCTCCCCGGACCGCCCACTCCTCTGCATCTGGAGCACTGAAGACTACCTTTCCCGTCGCCGCACCCGGACCGGCGTTCAAACCGTGGGCAATGAGATTTCCCTCGTCGACGGCGCGCTTCTTCTGTCGAGGATCAAAGACCGGCCGCAAAACCTGGTTCAGTTGATCGGGCTCCACCCGCAAAAGGGCCTCCTCCTTGGTAATAAATCCCTCATGCACCATATCTACGGCTATCCTCAAGGCGGCCAACCCGGTGCGCTTTCCGACCCGGGTCTGGAGCAGCCATAGCTTTCCCTGCTGGATGGTGAACTCGATATCCTGCATATCCCGGTAGTGGTGATCGAGCTTCGTGCGGATTTCCTCCAGTTGCTGATAGACCTCAGGCATCTCCTCTTCCAGGGAGGGGATATCCCTGGTACCCTTCTGTCGTCTGTTGATCGGTTGAGGGGTGCGGATCCCGGCAACCACATCTTCTCCCTGGGCGTTCAATAGGTATTCGCCATAAAATACATTTTCTCCGCTGGCAGGATCCCTGGTAAAGGCTACTCCCGTGCCCGATGTTTTCCCCATGTTGCCAAAGACCATGACCTGGACATTCACGGCGGTTCCCAGGTCATCCGGGATGGCGTTGAACTCCCGATAGGCAATGGCCCGGGGGTTGTCCCAGGAGCGGATGACCGCTCCGATGGCCCCCCATAGCTGCTCCTTAGGATCTTCGGGAAAGTCAACTCCGAGTCTCTTCTCTATTTCCTCCTTGGATTCATGAACGAGTTCCTTCAGATCCCGAACGCTCAGTTCATGATCATAGCTGACACCTCTGGCCTCTTTTTTGGCATCCAGGATCACCTCAAAGGGATCTAGCTCATCCTTCTCTTGAGGTTTGAGACCTAAAACAACATCGCCATACATGGCCATAAACCGACGATAGCAGTCATACACAAACCGCTCATCCCCCGTGCGCTTCGCCAACCCCTGCACCGTATCGTCGTTCAGGCCAAGATTCAGTATGGTGTCCATCATACCGGGCATGCTTACAGCGCCACCGGACCGCACCGAGAGCAACAGAGGGTTTTCGGGGCCGCCGAACTTGGCCTGCATGACCTTTTCCACATTGGAAAGAGTGGCCTCTACCTCCTGCTTTAGCTCAGGCGGATACGTCTTATCATGGTTATAGTAGTAACGACAGACCTCCGTGGAAATGGTAAAACCGGGGGGAACAGTGATACCCAAGTTGGTCATCTCTGCCAGATTGGCACCTTTGCCCCCCAACAATTCTTTCATCTGGGCGTTTCCATCTGCCTCTCCTTCACCGAAGAAATACGCATACTTAGGCATCTTATCTACCTCCACTCTCACTTGGGAATCTTTATGTTAACCGACATCTACAACCCTCACACGGGAAAAATCAGCTACCTGGGAGAAGAGCCCGTGGATCTTTCCAAGTAAGGACAATCGGTTGCCACGCAACCTTTTATCCTCAGCCATAACCAAAACATGGTCAAAAAACTCATCCACCGGCACACGAAGCCTGGCTAGGGCTCCTATCACCCCCTCGTAATCTCCATTCTTCATCAACGATGTAAACCTTTCCTTCATTGAAAGATACCGTTCGTGGAGTCTGTTCTCTTGCGGTGTCTCAAAAAGGGCGGGATCTGTCTTCAGGTCGTAATCCACTCCTTTTAATATGTTGGCCACTCGCTTAAAGACAACGGCCAGGGGCTCAAACTCGGGTTTCCCCTTGAATTTGGCCAAAGCCTCCACCCGGGCGTGGGCATCCTGCAAATCATCTGCCTGGACAGCCAGCACGGCCTCCACTAAGTCACCAGGATACCCTTTGGAGATCAACAGGTTGACGAGCCGCCCTCGAAAAAAGGCCAGGACATCGGCCTCGATCTCCTCGTGAGAGCGCTCTATTTTCCCCTTCAGAAGTTCCACGGCCATTCGGATCAGCTCGCTCAGCGAAATGGGATAACCCTTGCCCAAGATGATATGAATGATCCCCAAGGCCTGGCGCCTCAGGGCAAAGGGATCTCCTGCGCCCGTGGGCATCAATCCAATACCGAAACATCCCACAATGGTATCCAATTTATCCCCGATACTGATGAAATCCCCAACGGGGCCGGACGGTAAGCGATCGCCAGCAAAAGCGGGAAGATAATGCTCAGAGATGGCAATCGCCACTTCCTCGTCTTCCCCTGAAATGATGGCGTACTCTCTTCCCACCACGCCTTGAAGGGTGGGGAATTCTCCCACCATACCGGTAACGAGATCGGCTTTGCAAAGCATCGCTGCCCTTTCAACCTTTCCCTCTAAATCAGGTCGAAATTTGCGGGCAAGGGAGAGGGCCAATTCCTTAAACCGGAGGACTTTCTCATAAGAGGACCCCAATTGAGCTTGAAATATCACCCCCTTCAATGCCTCCACCTTCCGATCCAGGGGTTCCTTTGTGTCCTCCTCGAAGAAGAATTTTGCGTCGGAAAGCCTGGCCTTGAGAACCCTTTCATTTCCCCTCCTCACCGTTTCCATATCCGGTGGTCGGGTATTGCATATGCTCACGAAATAGGGCATGAGGCCACCCCTCTCATCTACTATTGGGAAATACCTCTGATGCTCCTGCATGGCGTTTATCACAACCTCCCTGGGGAGGCCTAAAAACTCCCTTTCAAAATTCCCCACAATGGCAGTGGGATACTCCACCAGATAGGTGACCTCCTCTAGGAGATCCCGATTGCTCAATACCGTTCCTGACACCTCCTTCGCGGCTTTGGCAATCCCCTCCGCGATCATCTTTCTCCTCTCTTGAGGATCTACAATAACAAAGGCACATTTGATTTGCCTCTCATAGGTTTGGAAGTCCCGTACCTCGAAGGCTTGGGGGGCCATAAAGCGGTGACCATAAGAGCAATTTCCACTTTCGATGCCCCCAAATGTGAAGGGAATAACCTCTCCATCGAATAAGGCCAAAATCCAATGAATGGGGCGGGCGAACCTGATCTTAACGGTGCTCCAGCGCATCGATTTGGGAAATGAAATGGAGCTGATCACCTTTGGCAATATCTCAGCCAGAAGGGAGGATGATGGCTTTCCCTCCTCCTTTCTTACGGCGCAGAGGTATTCTCCCTTATCCCCTTTGACGGTAACTAAGTTCTCTACCCGTAGGCCCTGTCCTTTGGCAAACCCCAGAGCCGCCTTGGTTGGTTTTCCCCTGTCGTCAAAGGCCATGTGTATAGGGGGGCCTAGCTTTTCCCTTTTCATGTCTTCCTGCTTTTCGGCGATATCTTCGACCAAAAGGGTCAGCCTCCGGGGAGTTCCCAGTGTTTTGACCTCCCCGTGGGCAATTCTGTTGGCGTCCAGTTCATTCCGAATCAGGAGGGTTATCTCTTTCAAAGCGTGTAAAACGAATCCAGCCGGGATCTCCTCAGCTCCGATTTCCAAAAGCAATTCCTTTCCCATTCTCCCTCCAAAGGATCAAGTCGGCTGTCCCAGAACCCCATTAAAGGGTGCGATGGTTATCGCTCTTGAGGCTTCAACAGGGGAAATCCCATCTTTTCCCTCTGGCTCAGATAATCAGACGCACACGCCCTGGCGAGATCTCTGACCCTATGAATGAATCCTGTTCTTTCCGTGACGCTGATAGCGCCTCTCGCATCGAGGATATTAAAGGTATGAGAACATTTTAAACAGTAGTCGTAGGCGGGAAAGATAAGACCTTCGTCGATGAGCCGTTTGCATTCCCCCTCGTACATCTCAAAGAGTCGAAGGAGCATCTGAACATCCGCCTTCTCGAAATTATAGGTCGAATATTCCCATTCCCTTCTGTGGTAAATATCTCCGTATGTAATGCCCTCCGTCCATTTCAGATCGTAGACATCATCGATCTCCTGAAGGTACATGGCGATGCGTTCCATTCCATAAGTCAATTCAACGGGGATGGGATCGAGCTTAAACCCGCCCGCCTCCTGGAGGTAGGTAAATTGGGTAATCTCCATGCCGTCAAGCCACACTTCCCACCCAAGGCCCCATGCACCGAGGGTAGGAGATTCCCAATCGTCCTCCACAAAACGAATATCGTGGGCTAAGGGATCGATGCCGAAGCTCCTCAGACTATCGAGGTAAATTTCTTGCACATCGATTGGGGAAGGTTTCAAAATGACTTGATATTGGGTGTGCTGTTCGAGGCGATTGGGATTCTCCCCATACCGCCCATCCGTTGGACGTCGGGAGGGCTCTATATAGCCTACCTCCCATGGTTCAGGGCCCAATACCCTGAGAAAGGTTGCGGGATTCATCGTTCCTGCTCCCACCTCGGTATTATACGGCTGCTGTATGAGACAGCCCCGACAAGCCCAGAATGTCTCGAGGGCCAAGATCATCTCCTGAAATGTCATCAATTCGCCTCCGGTTGTCTGTTCTTCCATTAAGATCTCTTAGAAACTGGAAAAAGAAGCTCTGAGCGCGAATTAATATTTTTTCGTTAACCATTCTTAGTGAAGCGGAACGGCCGCAAACTCAATGTTTGAGCCTGAAAGGCGAGTTTTGAGGTTGCAGTGAAGCGAACTCTATAATGGCCGAAAAAATATTTTGAGTGGCGAAGAGCGACTTTTTCAGAAACCTCCCATTATAAAATTGAAATTCATTACCATGTTACCATATCCCTGTCAAGATGCCATGGTAAAATGGACCATAAGGGATGAACTCTCGGGATTTCATTGCTTCCTCTGCGGTGAAGGTGCCCATTCAGGTAAACCAATATCGAAAAAGACCTGGGGTTTCCTAATTTTCTATGGAACACCGTTGTCCATGATCGTAATTTGCTGAAGAAGTGGGGTATCCTTCGAGGGTAATTTTTTGCATGATTGACTTATGGTATCCGCATCGAATACATCACATGGAATGTTGGAATACTGGAATGATGGGTTCATGGATAGGTATTACCCTGATAGAGGTTGGAGGAGCGTCCGCCTGCAGCGGACTTGAGGCTGAAGGCCAAGAATCCTTTGCCTCGTGCCTCAGGTCCTTCGTTCCTCAGGATAAACTCAGCGATCCTTAAGCTTGCCCCGTGGAGTGGCGGAAAGCCTACTCCACAGGGCGAGCGCTCCTGAACTAAAAGTAATGCTTTTTCGTTTTTGATACCCAATATTCCACCATTCCAACATTCCATCAATCCATTATTCCAATTGGAGCCCTGAATTCCTCTATAATCAGATTGCGGAAATACCCTTCAATAAAAGTGAGGAAAATCCAGTAAAAAAGGCCAGGGACTCTTTTGTCCGTGGCCTCAAGATCGTTTTCCTTCTTATGAACTTGTTAATGGTATCCTTACGGTGCCAAGGCAGATTCTTCTAGCTATTTTACTTGCCTTGCTTCGCCTCATAAGTTTTCATTTGTTGAAATATCCTGCTTGATGCTTTATCCAAATGGTTTGATGCCGTCTGAATGGATTCGATCGCCCTTACGGTAGGACCGGTCTTTTGTCCACTCTCTCGATATTTTTTTTCGATAAAGCTCGTCCACTTACCCTCTTCTTCATGACCCATATCCTTTATGAAAACCCCCATCTTGAGCTGGTGCGGAATTTCCAACAAGGACCATCTTACCTCGCCCACTGCCAGGATCTCATCCCCTCCTAAATCAATCCCGATCTTCAAATCGTACTTCTTTTTATCCCCCATAAGCTTGGTGGCGATGGGGATCATCTGTGGGATCCCCGAGTTCATTCTTATCCCCAGCCCCCGCATGGAGACATCCATGGTTTCCCCAGAAAAACGGGCAATGAGCTTTCTCCGGCCCTTGATATCGATGAGACCGAAATGGACGGGAAGGTTCACATCAAGTCTGGGATGTGCTCTTTTTCCGACCCAATCTTCCTGCATGTTCGTTATCCTTATGTACTCCCATGAACATTTAGATCAAAAAGCATGCCAAAAGTGAAAATAGACGACTGTAGGCGATTGAAGTCGCCAGGTCCACCATTATTCCCATGGAATAGATAATTTTGGATAAAAAAGTCCCTCTTTTGACAAGGCGATCTACGGAGATTTATACAATCCACAGTATGAAATGGTATTTTTTGCACATGCTCTGAAAAAATTTCACATGCAGCAATGAAATTACATGATGAGAGCGATTAGGCTAAGGGCAGGCAAAATCGGTGAACTGCTGAAGGTAATCATACCGGAGATGAACTACATACCGAGGTCTTTCAGGAATTTCTTGGACTTCAGTTCCTTATTGATATGGTACTGGATGAACTTGGAAAGAATGGTTTCGCTTTCCCAAAGGGCCTGCTTTGAGAACTTCAGTCGGTGAATTTTGGATAGGTCCATTTCCACTGCGGCTTGCAATATTTTCGCCGTTCCCGGGGAAATGACTGACAGATCATAATAACCCTGGGAGCATCTTTGGCAAAGCAATCCCCCCTGCTGGGCACTGAAATGGGCCGGTTCGCCATGCTCGAGTATTCCATTACAGTGGAGGCATCTATCCAGCCCGGGTCGATAACCCAAGAGGGAGAGCAAACGGATTTCGAAGATTCTCAGGATTTGAGCCTCGGCTTCATCATCGCTCAGAAGGGAAAGGAAGGCCTTGAACATATCGAACAGATCCGGGTTGGCTTCCCTCTCGGGGGTCATCTCATCCACGAGTTCAACAAGATAGCATCCAAAGGCAATCTTTCGGATGTCTTCTCGTATCGCGGGGAAGGTATTGACAATATCACACCCTTCTATCCTCGCCAGCCCCGATTCCTTCTTATCGAAGAAGATCAACCTACTAAGGGTAAAGAGCTCCAGTGCATTGGAAAAACGCCGTTTGCTCCTTTTAGCCCCTTTGGCAATCCCCTTGACCTTTCCGAAATCAGAGGTGTAGAAAGCGACGATTCGGTCGGATTCCCCATAATCCAGGGTTTTAATGACGATTGCCCATGTCTTATATTGACCCATAGGGAAGGATTCAGTGGATTAGATATTTCAGGAAAAGCGTGGCAACCCCGAAATAGACGAGGATGCCCGTGATATCGTTGGCAGTAGTAACGAAGGGACCCGATGCGATGGCCGGGTCCACCTTTATCTTTTTGAAGAAGGCCGGGGCCAACGTCCCCATGGTTGAGGCGATGGTCATGGCGACGACCATTGCAATACCTACTACCAACCCGATGGCCGGATTCCCATGCCAAAAATAGCCCACCAGGCCGACGGCGATGCCACAGGCAGTGCCCATGATGGCTCCCACCCGAACCTCTCGAAACAGGAAACGCCTCAAGCTATTGAAGTCTACCCTGCCCGTGGCAAACCCTCGGACCATGATGGAGGAAGATTGGACCCCTACATTTCCCCCCATTGCCGTAATGACGGGAATAAAGGTGATCAGCGCAAAAACGTCCCTTATGGTCACCTTAAAAATCCAAAGCAGATATCCGGTAATCAGCCCTCCGAACAGATTGGTCAAGATCCAGGGGAGCCTAAATCGGGATACTTTAAAGACATTGTCCCGATAGACGAATTCATCCTCGTGGGTTCCCGCCATCTTCATGATATCCTCTGTGGCTTCCTCCCGGATGACATCGATAATATCGTCGACGGTAATGATTCCAACCAACTTATTCTCCTCGTCGACAACGGGTACGGCGAGGATATCATACTTTTCGACTACCCTGGCCACCTCCTCCTGATCCATGTCGGTCCGCACGCTGATGACGTCGGCAATCATGATTTGCTTGAGTTTTTTGGTGGGGGGGGACCGTGATGAGTTGTCGGAGGGAGATGACCCCAACGAGATGCCCCCGGTCATCCACCACATATACGTAGAAGACCATTTCCGCTTCCGATGCCTTCTGTATAGCCTCGATGGCCTCTTTGGCCGATGTCTCGTCGGTGAGGGCGAAAAAATCGGGGGTCATAATCCGACCGGCAGTATCCTCCTCATAGCTGAGGAGATCTTCAACTTGCTCTGAATGCTTTTTTGCCATCAGGCTTAAGATCTCTTCAGCCAATTCTTCCGGCAATTCGCTGATGAAATCAGCCCTATCATCTGAGGACATTGCCTGAAGGATCTCGGTAATGCGAGGCCTATCCATTCCCTCTAGCAACTGAGCGCTACTGGCCTTATCGATTTCGCTCAATACCTCCGCCGCCCTTTCCGAATCGTCGATCAGATCGAAGGTAACCCCCTGGTCCCTTTCGTTGAGATACTCGAATAGGTGGGCGATATCAGCGGGATGAGTCTTATCGATAATCCGTTTCAAGTTAGCCGTGGCTTGTCTTCGGATAAGCCTCCTCGTTGTTTCCAATAGGAGCTGTAATTTCGGTCCGGCCATTTTCCCCTCAATGATCTACCGGATGGATTCCGCGGGAGATCGAAACACCTGTGTCCCCGGGGGGATGATGAAGGTAAACAGGGAATCCGGAAGGTTGCGGTTTATCTTTATCCCCGAGAAACGGGTTCGATTTACATTCTCAAAAGCATCGAAGATATCAGTCTGAACGATGAGATATCGCTTGGGGTCAACTCTTAAGACGAGCCTCTGGATGTCGACTTGTTGTTCAATCGGAGCCAACTCCAGGAGATAGAAAGAGCCATCCCTTTGGCTCTCGCCCTTGGGGCTTAAAATACGGAAGTCCCTCCTGAGGTCACCCTCCCCGGAGAGAAAAGCTGTTGGAGTCTTTGCCCGGATCGTCTTCGAAATTTCCCCCACGATTACCTGGTTGTCGTCGGGCTGGTAAAGCCATATCATGGACCCATCGCTGACTATTTCTTGACGAATCGGCTTGCGATATTCCCATCTCATCATTCCCGATTTCTTGAAGTAGACCCTTCCCTCGGCCTTCTTGACCCGATTGAGGGATTTGTGGATATACTCCTGGGCAAATCGGGCTTGAATATCAGTGATCTGATCGTAATTCCGCTGAACCTTCGTGATCAACTCATCGACGGAAAGGCCGTAGCATTCCATTGCCAAACCGAAAAAGGCCAAGAGAATAAACGAGCCAACCTTCTTTATAGCCTTTGCCATGGATTTTTCCCTTTTATCTCTTATGGATTAGGACCTCCCTCGGTTTTATCCCATCCGATGGTCCTACAATCTCTTCTTCCTCCATCTTCTCGACAATCCGGGCAGCGCGATTATAACCGACCCGGAACCTTCTCTGAATGAGGGAGATGGATGCCTGGCCCGTCTCAGCGACAAAGGCGACGGCTTCATCATATTTTTCGTCATATTCTCCCTCCTCTGTGCCAGTTTCCTTGGCCTTTTTCTCCTCCAAGATCGATTGATCGTAGATGGGTTTGCCCTGATTTTTCAAGAAGTCCACCATCCTCTTGATCTCACCCGATGAGGCCAAGGCGCCATGAACCCGCTTCAACTTCGAACTACCTGGGGGCAAGAAGAGCATGTCCCCCATCCCCAGGAGGTGTTCTGCGCCAATGGTGTCCAAGATGGTGCGGGAATCGACTTTGGATGAGACCTGGAAGGAGATCCGGGCGGGAAAGTTGGCCTTGATGATTCCCGTCAAAACATCGACCGAAGGCCTCTGGGTGGCCAGAATGAGATGGATTCCTACTGCCCTGGCCATCTGGGCCAATCGTGTGATGGATTCCTCTACCTCCCTCGATGAAATGATCATCAGGTCGGCTAGTTCGTCGATAACCACAAGGATATAAGGGAGTTTTTCCCCCGTAGCTGCCTCCGGCGTATTCCCCTGGGCATCAGGCGTCCCTTCCCTCATCTCCGTTTCGATTGTTCGATTGTACAGCTCGATATTCCTTGTGCCCCTGTTGGCGAGGAGAGAGTACCTCCGTTCCATCTCCTCGACAAGCCACATCAGACCCGTTGCCGCTTTCTTGGGGTTTGTAATTACAGGGAGCAGGAGGTGGGGAATATCCTCGTAAGCGGACAGCTCCAGCATCTTGGGGTCGATCAAGAGGAACTTTACGTCATCTGGGGTAGCCCTAAGGAGAATGCTACAAATCATGGAATTGATGGATACGCTCTTACCGGAACCCGTTGATCCGGCCACCAGGAGGTGGGGCATTTTGGCCAAATCAATGACGACGGGGGCCCCCGAAATATCCTTTCCCAATGCCAGGGTTAGTTTGGACTCAGATGTTTTGAAGGCCTCCGAATCGACTATCTCCTTTATGTAAACTGTCTCCCTGAGGGCATTGGGAATTTCTATTCCCACCACTGATTTCCCCGGTATGGGGGCCACGATGCGAATGCTGATCGCGCTCAAGGCCAAGGCCAGATCATCCGCAAGGTTGACGATTTTGTTTACCTTCACGCCGGGGGCTGGTTCGAACTCATAAACGGTTATGACGGGACCTGGCCTCACTTGCATTACCTGTCCCTCTACGCCATAATCCATCAATTTCTTCTCGAGGATTCGGGAGTGCATCACCAGACTCTGTTTATCAATGGTCACTCTCTGCACCTCCCCCGAATCCAAGAGGGACAGGGGTGGGAGGTGAAACCTTTCCTTGGGTTTTATGAAGTTAAACTCCTCCTGTTCAAATCTCGCCTTCCTCTCGGTCCTGCTGGGAGGCTCTACCACAACGGGTCCCGAGAGGTTACGGTCTCCTTTTCTTTGCCTCCGCTCCGCGGAAACCTCCCTGATCCTGCGAACCCGTTCCCTCCGAATCATCATCAAGAGATTCCATCTTCGAACTCCTGCTTTGAAGAGCCCCACCAATCTGTCGATCAAGGAGACGAAGGAGAGCCCCGTACTGAGGGATATGGCCATAATAAAGACCACGAGGACGATTATAGAGGCGCCTGGGAGGTTGAAGTACCTCTCCAAAAGCCGAGAGGAAAGATCTCCTAAAACCCCCCCTGCAAGGATCTTACGGCCAAAAATCCGGATTGTATCAACTTCCAAGCCCAAGCCCGTGGCAGTGGAGAGGATGATGAGCAGAAAACCCACCCCCTTTCCATAACTTATTCCCGCGGACATGGGCAAGAAGAGGAAACAGGCCAGTATTCCTATGGCCAGGGGAATCAAATATGAGGCTAAGCCCAGGCCTTGGAGGAGAAGATCGCTCAGATAGGATCCCACGATGCCGCTGAGATTATGAATCACCTTAACCCTTGTTGCATGAGAGACGTTAAAGGATGGATCGGAGGGATGATAGGATATGAGGCTGAGCACCGTAAAGATGGCGATTGCCAACAGAATGATCCCCGGAATCTCTCTTTTCAGGCTTCTCCTGGAGGTCGAAGAAAGCTTTTCCATACTATCCCCTATCCGCTGTTAAATTCTTCTCTATGGTCTCCCTGACCTTTTCTATCAGGACATTCCTTTCCCCCAATGAAAAGGGTGTGGTTTGGATCGCTCTATCAATGTTGACTCGAATCTCGCCGGGTTGGACCCTCATGGAGTCCCTCGGCATTACATCCCGGCTCCCATTGATCGTTATAGGGATGATGGGAACCCCGGATTTAAGGGCCAGGGTAAATCCGCCCCTCTTAAAGGGCTGGATAGATCCATCACGGCTTCGGGTTCCCTCTGGGAAAATGACCACGGAGACCCCTCCTTTGATTTTGCTCGCTGCTTTTTCGATGCTCTCCAAGGCCTTTCTCCTCCCGGATCGGTCGATGCTGATGTAGTTGGCGGCCCACATCGCCCATCCCAGGATAGGAATTGAAAACAGCTCCTTTTTCGCAATCCACCTAAACTGGACGGGCAGGCAACTCAGTAATGCGAAAATATCATAACTGCCCTGATGGTTGGACATATAGATATATGGCGTTTCCCTGTCGAGATGTTCCAATCCCCTTACCTTGACCCTTACCCCACTGACCAGTAGTTGTATCTTCGCCCACCATCTGGCATAGTGGTGGATGATATTGCCGTTGCGATCAAAGGGAAAGGTGATAAAGACCAATGTACTCAGGCCTACGGTGCTGATGGCGATGCTGATCCAGAGCAAAACCCAACGGATCATTTAGGCCTCTATCCTTTCGATAATTTCCGCAACCTCCCCCTTGAATCGATCATCAATATCATACGCGGAAACCCCCTGCCTGTCCGCTTGCAGGATCTTGGGGTTGAAACTGAGGTATCCAATGATCTCAAAATCGGAGAGGTGCTCCTCGATGATCTTACGATCCTCCTCCGTCGTGATTTTGTTTCCCACTATCAGGACCCTCTTCACCCCCAAATCGGTGGCCAATTTTCTGATCTGTTTCGTGGTGCCGATGGAGCGAAGCCCCGGCTCGACAACTACAATAAGGGCATCCACGTATTCGGTTGATCCCCTGCCTAAATGCTCCAACCCGGCTTCCATATCCACGATGACAACTTCATCTCTCCCGACGAAAAGATATCGCATCAAGCTCTTTAAGAGCACATTTTCAGGGCAGAAGCATCCTCCGCCGCCTTGGGGGATACATCCCAATAGAAGCAGTTTGACCCCTTCAAAGGATACACCGAATTCATCGGGGATATCATCCACCCTTGGATTGAGTTTGAACATCGCCCCAATGGTTCCCTTCTTTGTCCCCGTTCTTTCCTCGACGAGGGGGGTCATGGAGGCAAGGGGTGACAATTCTTTTACCATCTCCTCGGGAAATCCAAGGGCAGAGGCCAAATTTGCATCCGGGTCGGCATCGATGGCCAAGACCTTCTTGCCCCTCTGAGCCAAAATACGGGCCATCACCCCTGCCAAGGTCGTCTTTCCTACACCTCCCTTGCCCGAAATAGCAATTTTCAAGAAAAGGTCTCCTTTACGGAAACGGACGCAATGAAGGATAATTACAAATATTGTACATTTCCCGCCCTTTTTGTCAATGACATCGGCTCTGGAGCTTCCTGACCTCTGGAGGACTCCGTTGTGTCCGAGCGTAATTCCATCCTTCAAACCGCAGCACTACTCCACCGCATAACTGCAGTACCCAAACTCGGCTGGAAGGGGTAGGTATTCCCCGCCTTCGAACCCCGAAAGGGGATCTGGGCAAC
Source organism: Pseudomonadota bacterium (assembly GCA_030608745.1). Taxonomy (GTDB): domain Bacteria; phylum Desulfobacterota; class BSN033; order WVXP01. The sequence goes on from JAUWDQ010000021.1 coordinate 13,486, forward strand.
AGCCCCATAAGGTATTGAAGCCAAGGGACAAGGGAGTCCCCTACCGAAACATGATTACCCCGAAACGAAGATGGATTAAAGGCTTGGCAAAAGATTGGAACAACTCTCTCAAGGCGAGGGAGGAGGTTCCCCTTGATTTCGGTGGTAAATTATCCTCAACCCCTCAAGGGTGAGAAATTCATCGACCTCTTCGATGAACTCCGACTCCGGGGCGATCAAATCAGCTAAGCCACCCGTTGCGATCACCTTCGGGTTAGTCTTTGTTTCCCTTTTCATGCGGCTCACGATCCCATCCACCAATCCCACATACCCGTGCATGATTCCGGCCTGTATGCTACTAACGGTGTTTTTCCCGATAATCCCTTTGGGTTTTGTCAATTCCACCCTGGGCAGTTTCGACGCCCGTTGGAAAAGGGCCTCGGTGGAAATTAAAATCCCCGGCGAGATTGCACCACCCATGTATTCCCCCTTTGGGGAGATGTAGTCGAAGGTAGTCGCCGTGCCGAAATCCACGATGATCAAACTTCTTCCGTGTTTCGCGTATGCGGCAACAGCGTTGACGATTCGATCCGCTCCCACCTCAACGGGATTATCATAACAGATGGGCATTCCTGTCTTGATCCCAGGGCCGACTACCAAGGGCTTGAGGCCGAAATACTTCATTGCCATCCCCTCAAGGATATTGGTTACTGGGGGGACGACACAGGAGATGGTGATTCCAAGGATATCCTCCAGCTCAATGTGACTGAACATGAAGAGATCCTTTATGAGGATTCCGTATTCGTCTATAGTCCTTCCCTTTTCGGTACAAATACGCCAGTTTCCAACGAGCCGGTCTTCCTCGAATACGCCTAATATCGTATGGGTATTGCCCACATCGATTGCGAATAACATCTCTTACTTTCCTTCAGATCCAAACCCGGGCTTCATATCTGGGAACTCTTCCGGTTGGGAAATATCCCCCGCAATCACCCTTTTTTCGGACCCGTCCGGGGCGGAAAGGAGAAGGGATCCATCCGAATCGATTCCCTTAACCCTTCCCCGAATAACCTCATGAAAGGATTTCATCTCCACTACTTTCCCCACCATCTGGGACAACTCCTCCCATTGGCGAAGAATCCGCTCAGTTTCTCCGGTTAAGAAAGCTTGGTATTCCCCTTCCACTTCTCGGAGGAGGGTACTGAGGAATTCAACTCGGGAGATATCATATCCCAGTTCCTCCCTCAAGGAGGTGACAATGGGTCTCATTTCCTCGGGGATCATTTCCAAGGTCATATTGACATTGATTCCTATTCCCAAAATCACGAAATCCACCTCACCCGCTTTGGACTTCAGCTCGTTAAGCAAGCCGGCGACCTTCTTACCATTTATGAGGAGATCATTGGGCCACTTTATTCGAGGCTGAAGCCCCGAGATCCCTTTCGCTGCCTTTGCGGTTGCTACTGCAGCCATAAGAGTAATCAAGGGAGCATATCGTACGGCAATCGGGGGTCGAAGGATTATGGAGACATAGAGATTTACCCCCGGAGGGGAGAGCCATGGTCGATCCAGTCTGCCCTTCCCCCTCAGTTGGCGATCCGCAACGACAACCTCTCCTTCCTCTCCTCCCTCTCGGGCCATGCGATAGGCTTCTAAATTGGTGGAATCCAATTCATCGAAGACATGAATTTTCTTGCCGAGAAGCTGAGTCCCCAAGTGGGCCTTTATAGCTCGCAAAGAAAAGGTGTTCATTGGAGTCCATTTTCCGTTCACTGGAGCACACGGTGGGATATCACCCCTCTGAGGCGGAATCATAGTGGGAGAACTGCATGGAAAAGGTGCCACGTCCTTGGCTCATTGATCTCAGATCAGTTGAGTAGCCGAACATCCCCTTCAATGGGGCCAGGGCGGTGACGAAAGCAATCTTTTCCTTAGGTGTAATAGACTCTACCTCCCCTTTGCGTGCCTTCAGGTCTCCTATTACCTCCCCCATGAACTCCTCTGGAACTATCACATTGAGCTCCATAATGGGTTCCAAGAGGATTGGTTTTGCCTCCGTTAGCCCTTCTCGGAAGGCATTGGAAGCGGCTATCCTTAGGCCCATCATAGAGGGATTTTCAGGATCAAAGGAGGCCTTTAAGAAGACCGTCTGGATGTCGGTTACGGGGTATCCCATGATCAGACCGGCTGTAGAAGCATCCCTGACCCCCTCTTGAGTGGCGGAGAGCCCTTCCCCTGATAAGATACCGTCGGGAATCTCGGACCGAAACTCGAGGCCATTCCCGCGATGGTTGGGGATGAGTTTCAGGGTTACCTCGGCGAAGTGGCGGACGTCTTCAACTACCCTATCGAATCGCCCCGAAGCCTTCACGGCCTTGGTGATGGTTTCACGGTAAAGGACTTGGGGACGGCCGACATTGACTTCCACGTGATAATCACTGAGGAGTCGTTGAATCAAGACCTCCAGGTGGAGCTCCCCCATCCCGGAGATGATGGTCTGTGCGATGTCCTCGTCGAATTTAACTACAAAGGTGGGATCTTCTTCGGTCAGCTTCTCCAAGGAAGAAACCAGTTTATCCTGGTCTCGATTGGCTTTGGGCTCAACGGCCACAGACATCACCGGCTTATAGTAATCTATGGGTTCCAGGAGAATGGGGTGGTCTTCGTTGCAGAGGGTGTCCCCCGTGGTCGTCTGCTTTAATCCCATGAGGGCTACAATATCCCCCGCCCTGGCCTCCTCCAGCCTCTCCCTGTGGTTTGCGTGCATCAGGAAGATCCGCGCAACCCTCTCCTTTGCCCTCAAACGGGGATTATACACCTCTGACCCGCTCTTGAGGACACCGGAGTACATACGGGTGTAGGTCAACTTCCTCCCTTGGTCCATCCTGATCTTGAAAGCGAGTCCACAAAAGGGTTGATCATCGCTGGAGTCTCTCTCCTCAATGTGATCCGTACGTGGATCGGTCCCCTGAACTGGGGGAATATCGAGAGGGGAAGGAAGATAATCCATGATGGCATCCAAGAGGGGCTGGATTCCCTTATTTTTCAAGGCGGCCCCGCACAAAACGGGAACCAGGTTGAGGGAAATGGTTCCCCTCCTAATTGTTTCCTTGATCACTTCCTCCGAGAATTCCTCTCCTTCGAGGTACTTTTCGGTAAGGGCATCGTCCAATTCGGCAACGGTTTCCAGGAGTTTTCTTCTGTGTTCTGAGGCTTGAGGGAGAATCTCTTGGGGAATCTCCATCTCGCTGAAGGAAGCTCCGAGGGTCTCTTCGTGCCATATGATCCCCTTGAATCGAATCAAATCCACCACGCCCTTAAATTGATCCTCGGATCCCAGGGGCAATTGGACGAGCAGAGGTTTTGCCCCCAGCCGATCGACCATCATCTCAACAGCCCTGAAGAAATCGGCGCCAATGCGGTCCATTTTATTGATGAAGGCCAATTTTGGGACCTTATATTTGTCGGCCTGGTGCCAGACGGTTTCCGATTGTGGTTCCACCCCTCCCACTGCGCAGAAGACAGCTATAGCCCCATCCAGTACCCTCAAGGACCT
>JAUWDQ010000034.1 GCA_030608745.1 Pseudomonadota bacterium
GCGGCGGTTCAAGAGGGGCTTTTTAACAAATTGAGGCCTACCCGAGGGACGAAACCCAAGGGTACTTTATCCTAACCATGAAAAGGAGCGTGAGACCTCTGGAGGATGATTCGAAAAGCGGGATGTTGAACAAATTTGCGGGATTGTGCCGCCGTTTCTTCCGAAACCGAAAGCCTTCCCTCTCCGAAAAGGATATCCAGTCTATCATCGATGTCGGTGAAGAGGAGGGGGTAATCGACCAGGAAGAGCACGAGATGATTCACGGGATATTCGAGCTCAAGCAGGCCGTTGTCCGTGAAGTTATGGTTCCACGACCGGATGTCAAATGTGTCTCCAGCAAGGCCAGAATCAAGGACGTCGTCGACCTCATCATCTCCAGAGGCCACTCTCGAATCCCCATTTTCGAGGGCAAAATCGATAACATCGTCGGAATTGTTTATGCCAAGGACCTCCTCAAGTTTTGGGGAAAAGACGAGGAGGCAATCCCTCTCGAACGGGTGATGAGACAACCCTATTTCATACCGGAAACGAAAAGGCTGGAGGAATTGCTCAAGGAATTCAAGACGAAGCGGGTTCATATGGCCATTGTCGTCGATGAATATGGGGGACTATCGGGCCTAGTTACCATAGAGGACCTCATCGAAGAGGTATTCGGGGAGATAGAGGATGAATATGATCAGCGAGTGGAAGGGAGGATCATTCGCCTTGGGGATGGATCGATCTCGGTAGATGCGAAATTGGAGATTGAGGAATTGGAAAGCTATTTCGATGTTGAGATTCAAAAGGAGAATTTTGAGACGGTGGGGGGATCCATCTTCCATCTGTTGGGAAGGGTTCCCAAAGCGGGGGAAAGAGTTGATTTCGGCGACCTGATAATGACCGTCGAATCCACCGATGGAAGGAGGATTGAACGGGTTAAGATAGCCCGATCCCGAGTCGGACACGAGAATCCTTAATTGAAGAACTGCAACCCCCTGATCAATCCGAAGCCTCGAAACCTCGAGAAGACAGAACCTATCCATTACGGAAACGATTTGGGAACAAATCGGTTCCGTATTTTCCTTGACTATCTCCTCTTCATTCTGCTATCGTTTTGCCAAGAAATTCCTATCATCCTCACTCTGCACTTGCTTTCCAGGAGCCTATTTGTATCATTGAGAGAAAGATTTTTATCCCCCCCTCGATGACACGCGTATCGAGGATGGGTGGCAAGGAGTAAGGAGACGTGAAGATTATCATCATTGGAGCCGGCGAAGTTGGTTATAACCTGGCCAAAAAACTCTCGAAGGAAGGCCACGATGTCGTGGTTATAGACCATGACCCTGAAAAGGTTCGGCACATCGATGAAACCCTGGATGTCAAGTCTTTGCTCGGCAAGGGCAGCAGCCCCGGCGTCTTGAAGGAAGCGGGAATCGGGGAGGCGGAAATGGTGATAGCGGTTACAGACAGTGACGAGATCAACATGGTTGTCTGTCTCATAGCGGGAACCCAATCCAAGATTCCCAAACGCATAGCACGTATCCGCAATCTCGAGTACACCAGGGAAACTCAGATTTTCGATGAACAGCATCTCGATATTGACCTCTGCATCAACCCGGAAATGGAGACGGCCAAAACCATCGTGAGGCTCATTGAGAATCCTGGCTCTGCCGATTTTGCAGAGTTTGCCGAGGGGAAAGTAGAGCTTCTCGGTGTCAAGATCGAGGAAGATAGCTACGTGGTGGGCAAGAAGCTCAGGGAATTGCGAGAGGTCAGGGACATGTTTCCGGATCTCAAGGTGCTGATTGTGGCCATCTCCAGGGATGACCGAATCGTCATTCCCGATGGGGACGAAACGATTTTCGTGGGGGATATCCTCTATGCTGTGGTTGATCGGCATTCGATCAGAAATGTCCTGGTCTATCTCAGAAAGAAGGAGGAGCCCGTCAAACGAGTCTTTATCGCCGGGGGGAGCCATATTGCTTTTGAGGTGGCCCGGCAGCTTCAGGACAGTGGAATCACCGTTCGGATGATTGAAAAGGATTCAACAAGATGTGAGCGGATGGCCGAGAGCCTGGAGAAGGTGCTCATTCTTCAAGGAGAGATAACCGATCAGAGACTCCTGAGGGAGGAAGGCATCGAGGATGCCGACTTCTTTGTTTCGGCCTCGGATGATGAGGATGCCAACATTTTAGCATCCCTTCTTGCCAAACGACTGGGCGCACGAAAGACGATCACTTTCGTCAGACACCTTCACTACTTACCGGTTTTGCCTACTATTGGGATTGATGCCGTGGTGAGCCCGCGTCTGTCAGCCATTGGAAAGATCATGCATTACATCAGAAGGGGAAAGATCCTTTCCGTTGCAACCCTTAAAGAGGAGGATGCCGAGGTCATAGAAACCGTAGCCTTGGATACATCGGATATTGTCAACCGGCCCATCAAGGAGCTGAAGTTCCCCAAAGGAGCCATCATCGGTGCCGTTGTGCGGGGTGGAGAAGTCATCATCCCCGGGGGGAATGATATCATCCTCCCTGACGATCGAGTCGTTATTTTTGCCCTCCAATCGGCCATTCCCAAGGTGGAAAAGACGCTCATGGTTAAACTGGAGTATTTCTAATGCGGTTCGGGCTGATCTTCCGGATCATGGGGGCCCTGATCCTCTTCCTTGGCCTCACGATGATTTTCCCCCTCTTTTTCTCCCTATACTACCGAGATGGGGATTTCTGGCCCCTTGTCCTATCGGCGGCCATTACCACGGGAGCAGGGGTGTTTCTTTTGCTGCTCTTTCGAGGGACCACCCGGGAGATCTCCCATCGCGAGGGGTTCGCCATTGTAAGCCTCGGATGGGCTTCCGCGGCCTTTTTCGGCTCACTTCCCTATATGCTGTCCGGGGTTTTGCCGAGTTTTGTGGAAGCCTATTTTGAGTCCACGTCTGGTTTTACTACCACGGGGGCCACGGTGCTTGCCGCTATAGAGGGAACGCCCCGGGGGATACTCTTCTGGAGGAGTCTGACCCACTGGCTGGGTGGCATGGGGATCATTGTTCTGTCTATTGCCATCCTTCCCTTGCTCGGAGTGGGAGGGATGCAGCTCTTCAAAGCCGAAGTTCCGGGGCCCGTAGCCGATAAGTTGAAGCCACGGATCGCGGAGACGGCTAAGATTCTCTGGCAGGTCTACATCCTCATTTCGGCCGTCGAGACCTTCCTCCTGATGTTCGGGGGAATGGACCTTTTTGAAGCCCTCTGCCATACCTTCGGAACCATGGCAACGGGGGGATTCTCGACGAGAAATGTCAGTATCGGCTCCTACGACAGAGCTTATTTCGATGGTCTCATAACGGTTTTCATGATCCTGGCGGGAACCAACTTTGCCCTCCACTATCAGGCCCTAACGGGCAATTTCCGGGCCTTCTATCGAAACAGCGAGGTTCGTTTCTATTGGGTAACCCTTGCAGGGGTCATGCTTCTCGTCACGCTGGTCCTGCGACTTCAGATTTACGATAGCTTGGCAACGGCCTTTCGGTACGCCTCCTTTCAGGTGACATCCATCATGACCACCACGGGATACACAACGGCCGACTTCGAGAAGTGGCCCTCCTTTGTACAGTACACCCTCGTGGTTCTCATGTTTATCGGTGGCTCGACTGGATCCACGGGAGGAGGCATGAAGTGTATGAGGATTCTTCTCCTTTTGAAGCAGGGGCGCAGGGAGTTGTCACGGCTCATTCATCCCCGCGGTGTCATTCCGGTTCGACTCGGAGGAAAAGTCGTCTCCGAAGGGGTCATTCAGTCAATTTGGGGGTTTTTCTTTCTCTTCATACTGGTTTTTGTTCTGGCGTCAGTTATCATGGCCTTGTTGGGCCTTGATATTATCACGGCATTTGTCTCGGTGGCAGCGACGATCAATAATATCGGGCCTGGGCTGGGGATGGTTGGCCCCATGGACAATTATACGTCGATTCCCATAATCGGGAAATGGATCCTCATCTTCTGCATGCTCATCGGAAGGCTTGAACTCTATACGGTCATCGTCCTGCTAGTTCCGGAATTTTGGAAGCGATGATGGATGAGAACGAACTTAGCGTAGGATTGTTGACCGGACCATACCGAGAGGTCTGGGTCAACGATCTGCCGGAGTGAGGAGGATGCCCTTCTGAATTCCTCCCCCCTCGGATCCTCGTTTTGATTCAGTCGTTTTCTCACCTTTCAGCATACCATAATAAAGGAGGATTTTTGACCAAGGTCAAAGCGGCTTCGCAAAAGCCCTCATATATTGAAGAGGAGAAGGGGAAGGATTCAATGGTATTGAGTCAAAAAGAGAAAAGGGATATCCAGATCCTCATTCGCTTTGTCCATATCTTCTGTCAGGAGAAACATAGGGAAAATTTCAAAAAGCCCTTCTCTCTGCCCTTTGAAGAGATAGCCGGCCTCATGGAGAAGGGGGTCCACTTGTGTGAATCCTGTTCGGAACTTCTCAGCTATGGGATGCGAAAACGTTTTCAATGTCCTCATAACCCCAAGCCCATGTGCAAAAAATGCGATACCCAGTGTTACAACCGAAAATACAGGCAAAAGGTGAGGGAAGTGATGAAGTTTTCAGGCCCCTATCTAATTAGAAGGGGCAGGTTGGACCTCCTCTACCACTATCTGGCATAGGGGAATGACAAGGGCAAAGGAGGCGCTTTGTGGAAGGAGAATCCCCACAACCAAGACCTCCCGTTATGAATATCTGCATTAACCCTTTTCCTCTTCGATCTTCGCATCATGCTCAATATGAATACAGCCGATGACACTTTGAGCGCCGGGGCAGGAGGGAAGGTAGTTCTCGAATGCTTGGCGAGCCTCATCTGCCTTTCCCGGAGGGACCTTAAGGCTATAATGGACGCGGAGCCGGGTGATCTTGAGGACGCCATTGATATCTTCAATATCCCCTTCCACATGAGCCTGGTAACGATCTTCGGTGGTGGGAATATGCTTCTTGGCCAAAAAACTGGCCAAAGTTCCCATCATTCAACCTCCCACACCACCTATGATGTGGTCAAGGGTTGCCGCATGTTCCTCCTGCGGTTCAAGCTGGTAAAATCGCTTAATTCCTCCGTGCACACCATAGAATACCGGTTCTTCGAACCCCTCGATGAAGGCTTTCCGAACTGAACCCTTTACCCGGGTAATGATTATTCGCGATGTGTGGACGAGTTTTCCCATCTCTTCCCCCCTTGGTATCACATATCTCGAAAGTCAATCTGAATAAACCAATCCGTGGACTAATGATACCAAAGCGGACTCATATTTACAAGGGAGAAACCCACTGGAATTCCCTAATGAATGACGAATAATGGAGGAAATTTGACTTAAGTCAAACAAAAATATTCTTGACAAGGTAGCCTTGAATTCACTATATATTGTAAATAAAAGGACTATTCGAACTACATGTTGGGGGAAAAACCAAAAGGAGGGTGGAATGGGTGTACAGCCGATCTTAAGCGAGAACGCGATAGTCGTACTCCAAAAGCGATATCTCAAGAAGGAGACGGAAGGAAACTCTGCCGAGGAACCGGAGGATCTGTTCCGCCGGGTAGCCAATAATATCGCCCAGGGGGATCTCATATACGATCCCCAGGCTGAGCTGGATCGAACGGAGGAAACGTTTTATTCCCTTCTGTCCACCCTGGATTTTCTTCCCAACTCCCCCACCCTCATGAACGCTGGACGGGAGCTCCAGCAATTATCCGCCTGTTTCGTCTTGCCCGTGGGAGATTCCTTGGAGGAGATCTTCGAGGCGGTCAAACAAGCGGCCCTGATCCATAAGAGCGGGGGAGGGACGGGTTTTTCCTTCTCCAGGATTCGGCCCAAGAACGATCCGGTGAAATCAACCGAGGGCATCTCCAGCGGACCCCTCTCCTTCATGGCGGTTTTCGATACGGCTACGGAGACGGTAAAACAGGGGGGAATGCGGCGAGGAGCCAATATGGGTATTCTAAGGGTGGACCATCCCGACATACTAGACTTCATTGAATGCAAGGGAGGGGACCGTCAATTCAACAATTTTAACCTATCAGTGGCCGTCACCGAGGATTTCATGGGAGCCGTGGAGGATGACAGACTGTATTTCTTGGTCAATCCGCGGACCAAGCAAAAGGTCCGAAGTCTCGGTGCCCGAGAGGTTTTCGAAAGAATTGTGGCCAGTGCTTGGAACAATGGTGAGCCGGGGGTTCTCTTCCTCGATCGCATCAATCGGGATAATCCTACCCCTCAGGTGGGGGAGATAGAAAGCACCAATCCTTGCGGGGAACAGCCCCTTCTGCCTTTTGAATCCTGTAATCTGGGTTCCATAAACCTCTCTAACATGGTCCGGGATGGGGTCTTGGATTGGGAAAGATTGGAGAGAACGGTTCAAGCCGGTGTCCATTTCCTGGACAATGTGATCGACATGAACTGTTACCCTCTTCCGGAGATCGAGTCCATGACAAAGGGAAACCGAAAGATCGGTCTGGGTGTGATGGGATTCGCCGATATGCTCATCAAATTGGGGATCCCCTACGATTCCGCCCAGGCCATCGGGATGGCACAAAGGGTTATGGAGTGCATCCAGCAAGAGGCGCGTCAGGCATCTCGGGATCTAGCCCTCCAACGGGGTCCCTTCCCACATTTCGAGGGGAGCTTATTGGAAGGGCAATGGGATACCATGAGGAATGCCACCGTTACCACCATCGCCCCTACGGGGAGCCTCTCCATTATTGCGGGCGTCTCCTCAGGGATTGAGCCAATCTTTGCCCTGGCTTTCTCTCGGAACGTACTGGGTGGGACGGAACTGATGGAGGTGAATCCCCTCTTTTTAGAGTTCGCCAAGAGAGAGGGGTTTTACTCAGAAGAGCTCATCCCGGAGATTATAAATACGGGGAATTTGGGGGACATAGATGGTGTGCCCGAGAGGATTAAGCGACTTTTTGTCACGGCCCATCAGATCTCCCCCGAATATCATATCCGAATGCAGGCGGCCTTTCAGAGATATACTGACAACGCGGTTTCCAAGACCGTGAACCTTCCCCATGAAGCCACAACGGATGACGTTCGAGATGTTTATCGATTGGCCTTTCAACTGGGGTGTAAAGGCGTGACTATTTACCGGGATAGGAGCCGAGGCTCCCAGGTTCTGACCAAAGAGCAGGGAGCAGGAAAGGGGGAAATCGCGGCCCAGGAGAGGGAACCGCGCCCGAGGCGTGAGGTAACTTTCGGAATGACCCGAAAGATGAAAACAGGATGTGGGAATCTGTACGTTACCATCAATGAGGACGAAGAGGGGCACCTTTTCGAGATCTTCAATCAGATGGGAAAAGCTGGGGGATGCGGTGCGTCACAATCGGAGGCTATCGGTCGCCTCGTGTCCTTGGCCTTGCGCTCGGGGATTAGGCCCTCATCCGTGATTCGTCAACTGAGAGGCATAAGCTGCCATCTTCCCGTATGGCATCAAGGGGGCAAAATCCTCTCCTGTTCGGACGCCATCTCCAAGGCCATCGAGTCCTATAGCCTTCATAGGCAGAGCCTTGCAGGCAACGAGCCGAAGCCTATGATACCCTTCTCTAAGCATTCTGAGGAGATCCAGCTTCGAGGGGCCTGTCCTGACTGCGGGGGTCCACTTCGGTATGAAGAAGGATGCGCCAAATGTCCTTGCGGTTATTCGGATTGTAACTGAGATTTGAAACCACCCATGATCGAGCCCAAAGGAGATTCCACTAACCACTAGCATTTTTTTATGGAGAGGCGATTGAGGCGTGGCCGAAAACGCCGAGGAGACACCACCAGAGATAGTTAATGGGCATCAGGATGAAAATTGAAACGGCGGCGAGGGCAAGGGTCAATCGCATACCTCGGGTTATACTCACCCCGCCGAGCTGCATTCCTACCACTACCGGAGGTACCTGATAAGGGAGGATAAGGTTGGATATACCGATCGCCTGGGTCATCAATACCGTCACCAAGGGAAAACCTGTTGCTTCGGCAATATCGGCGGACAGAGGGGCCAATATAGCAGGAACGCCGACCGCAGTGGCCACTGGGCTGACGGCAGTGGAGAGAATTACCAGCGAGACGAAATTGCGCATATCATGGCCCGGCTCAAAACCAATGAGCTCCAGCAGTTCCCTGCCGAGGATGTTTCCTATCCCCGTTTTTGCCACCACAGCCCCTACACCGAGAACCCCTGCCACATAGAAAATCGGGCCGAAATTTATCTCCTGGGTAAAAGCCCCGGCCGGTAAGACCCCAATGAAAGGGAGCATACACACCACGGCTGCAGCGAGGGCCACCCATGCAGGTGAAACGCCATGGAGAAAGTCGGTCCCCCAAAGGAGCAACGTTCCCGATAAAATGAGCGTCAGCATCCACTCGTGGGCGCTAAAGGGCTCTGCCGTCCCGTGGTGTGTTGAAGGAACAGATCGAACTCTATCGGGAAACAAAAAACGGGTCAATATGACAATGGTGATCCCTTTCATGAAACCGACCACCGGGTAGTGCAGCTTTAGATAGTTACCATAGCTGAAGGTAAGGTTATAGAGGTTCTCGGATGTGCCTGCCAGCACCATATTCGGTACATTCGCCGGCAGCACGGCACACGAAGGCGCAAAGCACCCCAATGTCGCGGCCAAGACCATCCCGTTACGGCCAGGGCTGCCCTCTGAAAAACCGAGGCGTTCGGCCATGGCCACCGCCACCGGAATGAGCAGGGCCACCCGTCCCATGGTCGAGGGCATAAAAAAAGCAACCAGCATTCCTAACAGAACGATACCGCTGATGACGGCAACATAGGAAGTGCCAAAGAAGCCCAACAGGCGATGGGCAAGGCGCTGGCCGAGGCCGGTTCGTTTCACGGCAGCGGCGAGGACAAGCCCGCTGAAGACCAGCCAAAGCGCCGTGGAATGAAAGCCAGAAAAGACCACTGTTGTAAGGGCCACTTTAGAAATCATGGCTATGAGGAAAAAAATCAGTGCTGTTAGATATTCAGGCAGCGCACCGGTTGCCCAGAAGCCAATTGCAAATACGACCAGGGCACTGGCCCGTATCACTTCCCTGCTTATGCCCCCAGTTGACGGCATGAAATACAGTATGATCGAGCTGATCAGGATCAGTCCGGCAGCCACACTTCGTATTTTACCCATCATGATATTAAGAAAAACACGAATACTGAGTTTTGCTCAGGGTTAGGGATGGAAGTTCACGCAGATCAGTTTTTTGATGGGGAGGAATATAGCCGAAATGAGCCTATTGCGTCAAGTATTGAGAAATAAAGGCCATAGCGACTGGGCTATAGCCCTTGGAATTTCCCCCAGACGAAATGGGGTTAAACCGTTATAACACTTTTCACCTGGGGGACAATTTGCTTGAGGGTTTTTTCCACACCCATTTTTAAGGTCATCTGAGACATGGGACACCCACTGCAGGCCCCCGTAAGCCTTACCTGAACTATCCCGTCTTCCCCCACGTTGACGAGCTCGATATCGCCTCCATCGGCTTGAAGTGCAGGCCTGATCGTATCCAACGCTTTCTCCACTTCTTCTCTCATGGCTTTTTCCTCCTTGCTCATGGTCCCCTGCACCGAAGGGTTCTTATGAAAACCCATGAGCTCTTTGTGCCCTTGGATCAAAAGGGCGGGTTGTGTTCAAAAAGCGGCCAGTTTTAATGGCCACCATGGATAAGGATGGGCAGACATCTAACGCAGACCCATTTGAGCTCTCCTTCAGTCTCGCATTGGAGAAGGACAGCGCGATCACTCGTAGCTCCGCAGTGAAAGCATGTGTTGTTTGGCTTTTGCTCTTCCATCTCAATAGGCCCTTTCACGACAATCTCTCATTCAAGATTTGTCCCTCTTGAGAACCATGGTCACCAGCACTGCAAATCGACCGTCACCCGGGTTCCGAGGGCTAATGGGCACCTCGCCCTTGCAGAAGGCGATGGAGCCTTCGTTGAATTCCCTCTCCTCGTCACCCATGAGGAGTTTTTCCCGTCCCTTGAGGCCGTAAATAACTATTTCAATTGCCCCCGGATGTGGGTGAACGGGCATCTCCTGCTTGGCATCGAAGCAGAGGAGCATCACCACCGATTTCTCCCCCACATGAACCTGTTTCGGTACAAAATTCTCCTTCGAGAACTCCATCAATTCGTGGATAGTCTTTGTTTCCATGGTTTTCCTCCATCATTATTCACAAAGACCACCTTTTCGGCACACGCATTGGAGAGGTGGTAACCCGAACCCCCTTCTCCCAGTATACGGAGCATCAATTCGGAATCGGTTATCCTAATCCCTGCCATGATGTCCACGCCCTCTCTGAAAAAAATGTCGGGGAGCATGCTGGCAGTAGGGCCGATGATACCTACCCGGGAGTCCGGGTTCGTCTGATTCAAGAGTCCATCGATGGTATGGTTCACGATAGCTGAGCCCGTGATGATAACTACGTCGGACTCTGAAAGAACGTGTGGGGCCTGGCCCGGGGCTCTATAATATTCCATCTCCTCCGGCTTCAGGGCTTCGGGGGTCTTCTCGATGATGAAAAATTGGTTTCCGGATGTTTTGAACCTTCGAATATATGGGGTGAAAGCTCCTACGAGACTGACCGTCTCCAGGGAGCTTATTTCCATGGAGTCGAGGCCATCGCGGTCATATTGAACCTCGTAGCTCTTCCCAAGACCGTTTTCCAACAGGTAGTGAGACAGGGCATTAAGGGCGGCAACCCCGATGGCGCTCTTGATGGGATTGGGGCTCAATGCGTAAGCGAGAAACTCCTCCATTCCCTTGTGGGTCAGGTTTCCGGCATCGGGCATGCGTGCCGCCGAACTGGGGCAGCAGACAGCCTCGGGCATCTCCCGAACGGGTGTGAAAGCCACGCCTGCATGGCCGCTTTCCAATCTCACCCCCGTGAAGAATACCCCTACCCGGCATTCCTCTATGGCGAGGGAGGCCAATCGTCCGCCCATCCGTTCCCGGATTAGTTGGATGGTCTCCTCGAGGATCCCCCTATTTGCCATGGTGTGAAATCACTCCAGTTCATTGAGCTCTTTGACGATGGTATCGGGATCGATATTATGCATCATGGCGCCGAAGGAAATGGACTCCATATTTATCCCGGGACAGGTGAAACATCCCTGGCCGAAGTATTTCTGGATAACCTTCGTCGCCCTAGGGTTACCCTTGATAATGTCACCGATGATAGTATCCTTGGTATATTTTTTTGTCTCAGCCATCTTGGATTACCTCCTCCTTGAAATGAACGTCGGACCAGGTTTATTCTTCCTGGGGTAAGGGGATGAGGCTTTTCCACATGTTGTAAATAAAGACTATCATGGAAATCCCCAGAATAATGGAGAAAAGTACTGCTAAGAACTCGAAGACATATTGTTCAAAGCCCGCATCCAAAATCCAGAAGATGGACATCCCGATAAGCCCGATGTTGGCCAACCAGAGGTGGAGATCGGCCAGCTTGGCGCTATGGAGAGGCCTTCCGGTGAAGCGGGGAAGAATGTGGTAGCCGACGCCGAATATCATGAAGCAGACAAACCCCACCAGGTTGAAGTGGTTATGGGTCCTGCCCAAGAGGGGGGTCCAGTCCCCATGGGCAGCCATCATAACACCCAGTACTACTCCGATGGCAAGATATATGAGGCTTCCCTTAACGAAACATCTGGTATATCTATCCATCTTCCGTTCTCCTCCTGTATTTTTATAGTGAGTATAACTGCTTTTTCCCCCACTTGGTTTGATTTAGGTCAATTTTAGGTGTTTTTTTGTTCTCCCTGATAATGAGGTTGAGAAACTCCTCCGGGATACCCGCAAAGGTAGGTGTTAAGGGATGATCGAACTCATTTTGTTCTCTATCTTAACCGCAAGGAGAGCGAGAAACCGGAGATATTAGTCTGTCGGCAATAGGAAAGATGAGAAGGACGAAAATCCGCGAAGCGAGAGAGTTAGAGGGGGATACCCAAGGAGATCTCCTCAAGGGCCTCCTTTTGGAGGATGGTGATCTTCTTTCCCTCAACCTTGATGATCCCCCTATCACGGAGTCTCCTCAGTGCGCGGGAAAGGGTTTCGCTGATGGTCCCCAGTTGAGAGGCCAGTTGGCTTTTTCTGATATCGAGTTCAAATTCAATTCCCCTTTGGGAGCTTCGGCCCGATTGAGCGGAAAGATCCATCAGGTATTTGGAGAGCCTGGCGGAGACATCCTTTAGGGATAGCTCCTCTACCAAGCTAACGAATTTCCTCAACCAATGGGAAAGGCTGGCAATCATGTTCAAGCTCATCTGAGGATTTTTTCGGATGAGGTTGACAAAGCTTTCCTTGGGGAAATACAGAACCCGGGTTTCCGCAAGAGATTCGGCAAATGCAGGGTAAGTGGAGCCGTCAAAGAGCGCCGCTTCGGCGAAGGTTTGCCCAGGTGAAATGATGTGAAGGATCTGCTCCTTTCCCTCGGGTGAAAGCTTATAGATCTTCACCCTACCCGAAATGACGACGAAAAACCCCTTTGCCTCCTGATCCTCAGAGAAGATGAGGGCCCCCTTGGGGTATCTCTTCGATATGGAGATACCCCCCAGTTCGGCAATTTCTCCGTCCTCCAGGCCCGAGAAGAGAGGGCATTTTTTCAGTGAAGGTTCAATATTCATGATTCTAATAGGATGCGATATCTTGTATTTTCGGTATCATACGACAATTGTTTCAAAAAAGAAACCAGAAATGTTTCGCAATTTTCCTGAGGTTTCCGGAGAACAGCCCTGTCCTGGACGTAGTTTGCTGAAGAAGTGGAGTACCCATCGAATGCTTCTGCCAAAACTTCAGTGGGAAAACCCTTTTACGATTCCATTCAAATCTGGAAGGAATTATGATATGGATTGAGGGCATATGGGAATCCATATACCCCATTCTCTTACATGACATGGAGCGATGACATGGAGGAATTAATCGAAACCGTTGCGGAATTCATTGTCCGCGCAAGGAGGATTGTGGTCTTTACTGGAGCAGGCGCGAGTACTGAGTCTGGAATTGCGGATTTTAGAAGTCGCGGGGGGATTTGGGACAAGTACAACCCCGAAGACTTTTACTTCCAGAAATTCCTGACCAACGAGGAATCCCGGGAGAAATACTGGTTGATGAGTACCGAAGTCTTTGAATCCCTCAAGAAAGCTAAGCCCAATCCTGTTCATCTTGCCATTGCCGAATTGGAAAGGTTCGAAAAATTGGATTGCATCATCACCCAGAATATAGATGGACTTCACCACAAGGCCGGAAATTCCCGGGAAAAGATCATCGAGCTCCATGGAACAGCCCTTTCGGTATCATGCCTGAGCTGCAGGAGGAAATACGATCGTGATGAGGTCCAGCAGAGAATTCTTAACGGGGTACGAGTTCCCCGCTGCGACGATTGCGAAGGCTTGCTCAAACCGGATACCATCTCTTTCGGACAAGCTATGCCAGAGAGGGAGACCAACCTCGCCTATGAGCGGTCTCTCGGCTCTGACCTGTTCATAGTCGTGGGTTCATCCTTAGTTGTTCAACCAGCGGCTTATATGCCCCTCAAGGCCAAACAGGGCGGGGCCAAATTAGTCATTATCAATCGAGACCCCACACCTCACGATGGGTATGCCGATATAGTCATCAATGGGTCTGCGGGCGAGATCATGACGCAGATTCTGGGGAAGGTGAGGGGGAAAATGGGGAATTCCTAAATTACTGAACCTCCTTTATTATTGGGACAAATTTTGATTATCACTCCACGGAGTAATGATACGAGGCTCCGCCTTTTCTACACTTGGCTTATCCACTTCTTGCGCTCAATTCCTCCTCAGGAGATGGAGTTCAAAGCCTGGTCGAGGTCGTCGATGAGGTCTTGGGAATCTTCGATGCCGAGTGACAGGCGGAGGAGGTTATCCTTTATCCCGGCCCGCATCCTTTCGGATGGTGAGAGCCTCCGGTGGGTCGTCAGTGCGGGCGGGCAGATGAGGGATTCGATACCACCCAGGCTTACGGCAAGCTGGCATATTCTTAGGCTCCCCAGGAATTGACCCAGCGCATCATTTGCTCCCTCTACCTCGAAGCTCACCATACCGCCGAACCCCTTCATCTGGCTTTTTCCCAATTCGTGTTGGGGATGACTCCTCAAGCCTGGATAGTAAACCCGATCAATACGAGGATGTTTTTCAAGGAATTGGGCCACCTTCATACCGTTTTGGTTGTGGGTTTCCATTCGAACCTTGAGGGTCTTGACCCCCCGCATCAGTAACCAGGCTGATTGGGGGTCTGGAACGCCACCGAATACGTAGCGGGAAGACATAACCCTTCCCATCAGTTCCTCTCCACCAGCAACCACGCCGCCGATGAGATCGCTGTGACCTCCCAAATACTTGGTGGCGCTGTGCATCACCAGGTCAATTCCCATCTCTATGGGCCTCTGATTGAAGGAGGTGGCGAAGGTGTTGTCCATGAATGTTGGGATCCCATGTTTTTTCCCGATCTTCCCCACTTCAGCGATATCCATCAGTTTCAAAAGGGGGTTGGTGGGCGATTCGAAGAAGATGACTTTTGTATTGGGTCTGATTGACTCGGCCAACCTTCCGGCTTCTGTAGTCTCTATGAGATCGACGGTTACCCCATATCGGGGCAGCACGTTGGCGAAGAAGTTGAAGGTGCCCCCATAGATGTCGAAGGCGGAGACGATATGGTCTCCAGAGCAGACCAGGGACATTATCGCCGATGTCAGGGCGGCCATCCCCGATGAAAAGACCAAGGCCTTTTGGGCGCCCATGATATCGACAAGCTTTTTCTCTATGGCTTCAAGGGTGGGGTTGCTGTACCGGGTATAGAAATACCCCTTGGAATGGTCGGCAAATACCCTCTTGAGGGAATCGAGATCGGGAAATCCGAAGATTGACGTCTGGTAGATGGGTGTGATTATCGACCCCGTAACGGGGCAGAGCTTTTCCCCACTGTGGACGGATTTAGTCGAGAATCCCGGGTCTTTAGGACTCATGGCATTTCCTCCTTTATTTTATAGTGACGGCTTCGTAAAAAGTCCATCTGCCGTTCGACATGCTCACGGCCCTGAGCAAAGCCGAAGGGCTGCGTTCCGCTTCATCCCCTGCCCTGTTAAATTGAAGGCAGCCATATCAAGAGATATGGGATAGAGAAGTTGCTTGAAAACAGTAACATCAAACAAAGAAAATATTTAACAGGGTGAATCACTGC
>JAUWDQ010000063.1 GCA_030608745.1 Pseudomonadota bacterium
TTCGAGCATTCTCTCAATGCGGCGTATTGAGACGATATCTATCCCGATTCCATAGATCATGGGATGTCCCCCAGGGGCTACTTTATCAGTTCGATCATATCTCGAACAGCCCTATCCAATCCAACCAAGACGGCCCGAGCAACGATGCTGTGCCCGATACTGAGCTCTTCGATCTCCTTAATCTCGGCAATACGTTTTACATTGAAATAATTGAGGCCGTGGCCGGCATTAATACCCAGGTCCAGTTCATAGGCAATGCTCACAGCATCCAGGAGGTTCTTATATTCCTTGTCTTCTTCGTCCCTCGTTGTGGCGTCGCAGTAACACCCGGTGTGGAGCTCCACGAAATCCGCCCCTACTTCCTTGGAGGCCTCGATTTGTTGTCCATTGGGATCGATGAACAAGCTCAGGGTAATTCCGTTACCCTTCAATTGAGCGATGGTTTTTGTGAGGGTGCCCTTATTCCCCCCGACATTGAGTCCTCCCTCCGTGGTTAATTCTTCCCTCTTTTCGGGGACGAGGGTGACCATATGGGGTTTAGCCTCCAAGGCGATCTTGACCATCTCCGGCGTGGCGGCCATCTCCAGGTTGAGTTTGGTCTTTACGGTCTCCCGCAGGATATGAACGTCTCGATCCTGTATGTGCCTTCTATCCTCCCTCAGATGGACAACGATGCCATCGGCCCCCGCCATTTCAACGAGAGCTGCAGCAGCAACCGGGTCAGGGTATTTTACACCCCTCGCTTGGCGAAGGGTGGCCACGTGATCGATATTGACTCCCAATCTGGTCATCTCTTCTACCTCCTCATCCTTGCAAATGGGTGTCTCGTCCCATTCTCTCCATCACCTGTCCAATGGTGTCCGTTAGTTCCTTGCCCATGTGAGCGATCTTGTCCTCATCTTCCCCCTCCAGCATAATTCTTAAGACTGGTTCCGTCCCCGAATAGCGGGCAAGGATCCTTCCCGATTTCCCAAGTTCCCGCTGGATGGCTTTAATTTTTCGACGGATTTTGGGCATTCTCAGGACATCTATTTCTCTATCGATCTTGGTATTGAACTGTACTTGAGGCAGAGGAACCATTGATTTTGCAAGGTCATCCAATTGCTTTTGTGTGCTCACCATAATCGATAATACTTGAAGGGCGGTGAGGATACCGTCCCCCGTCGTATTATAATCGAGAAAGATGGTATGACCCGATGGTTCACCTCCCAGATTATGTCCTCCATTCACCATCTCCTCAACTACGTATCGATCTCCTACGGCAGTTCTGACGACCCGGATTCCCCGTTTGCCGAGGGAAAGATCAAGCCCCATATTGCTCATAACCGTCGTGACAACAGCCTTATTCTTGAGCCTTCCCTTATTGGCCATGTCAGTGGCGCAAATGGCCAGAATATGGTCGCCATCCACGATGTTCCCATGACGATCCACGAAAACCACCCGGTCCGCATCCCCGTCCAAGGCCATCCCCAGATGGGCTTTTTCCTGGACAACAACTTCGCTAACCCTTTGCGGACAGAGCGACCCGCAATCGAGGTTAATATTTTCCCCATCGGGCTCAACTCCTATGGGGATAACCTCTGTCCCCAATTCCTCTAACACGGCGGGCGCCACTTTGTAGGCCGCCCCATTGGCACAATCCAAGACGATCTTCAGACCATCGAGGGTTAAATGATTGGGGAAGGTATTTTTTAGGAAGACTACGTATCTCCCCACGGCGTCTTCTATCCGGTACGCCTTTCCAACCTCCTCGGCTGTGGGCCGCAAGGAATCTATGCTATTGGAGAAGATGAGTTCCTCGATCTGGGCCTCAAGGGCATCGGGAAGCTTGAAACCATCCCTGGAGAAGATCTTGATGCCGTTGTCGTAGAAGGGATTATGGGAGGCGGATATCACAACTCCGGCGTCGGCTCGCATGCTCGTAGTAATAAAGGCAATGCCAGGTGTGGGAAGGGGGCCGACCAGTAAGACATCGACTCCCATGGAGCAGATACCCGATGCCAATGCCGTCTCCAACATATATCCCGAAAGTCGGGTATCCTTTCCAATGACGATTCTGTGTCTTCCCTCACGGTCTTTAAAGATATAGGCCGTTGCCCTACCGAGCTGCATTGCCATTTCACCCGACATGGGGTCCACATTGGCGATTCCCCTGATCCCATCCGTCCCAAACAGTTTGCGCATCTCTCCCTCCATCCCGGCGCTCACTCCGCGGCAACTTTCCCACACTTTATGTTCACTTTCACCTCTTGACTACTCACGGATTTGATGTGTAATCCCCCCAGACCGAGGGCTGCCTTTTTTATCGTATCCTTCTTAAGGCCGGAGACATCTACCTCTTCGGTGAAGATCTTTCTCAACCCCTTCAACTCACTTTGCGCACCGACGATTTCAACAGCCGGGGGATCAACCCATACACCGCCAATCTTGTACCCTGCGAGGGGTTTGCCTATCAACACAGCCTCTACCAGGATATTTTTTTTGAAAAGTTCGTCGAATCTCAGCATGACGGAAGTTGGACTCCTTATGGATACTCTTAGACCCCGTGGAAGGGTGATGTGCTCGGGTTGGATCTCGAATGTTGAGACCCCAGCCTTCGCGTCGGAGAGGTCGATAATTGCTTTTACGTCCCGAGGAGATAATCTCCTCCGAAGGGTTGCCGGTCCGTTTATTCGAATATTGATGGATTCTACGGGGTTCTTGAAGATGATAAGGGAGGAGGGAATGTTGCGAAAATCCAGGGGTATGGAGAGGGCTGTTTCGCCGCCCCTTTCACTGGTAACGAAATACCACCACAGTATGACGGCAAAAAAAACGGAGATGAGTTTCAAAGACAGGTTTTTAGTGAAAAGGCCTTTCAAGGAATCCCCCTCTTTTTACTGGAACCTCCTGGCTCCTTTGTGCAAGAATAGCCTCTGGAGGATTTTTCTCAGGGCGGTTGGATCCAGATTCCGGGTGATTTTACCCTCGAGGACAAACGAAATAGTCCCGGTCTCCTCGGAAACTACGATGACAACGGCGTCAGTCTCTTTCGTTAAACCGATGGCAGCTCGATGCCTCGTTCCCATGTCATTACCGACCTCGGAATCCATACTTAGGGGGAGGAGGCAACCCGCCGCGGCAATTTTCCCGTCCCGGATGATCATGGCCCCGTCATGAAGGGGAGAAGGGGGCAGGAATATGCTGGCGATGATCTCTTTGGATACCCTTGCCTCCAAGTCGATCCCACCTTCGATATATTCCCTGAGGCCGGTTTTCCTTTCCAGTACGATGAGGGCCCCAATTTTCCTGCCAGCTAAGGAGGCCGATGCCATAATCAATTCCTCGAAGACATGGGATTCCTCCGCAAGGTCGATGCGGGTGAAGAAGGGGTTCTTCCCGACGGTGGTTAGTGCCCTTCGAATGTCATGCTGAAATATGACTACTATGACGAGAATGATGGAGCTCAGAAAGGTACTCAAGATCCAGTGGAGTGTGAGGAATTCCACCTTTCCAGAGATGAAGAAGGCGACGGTAATCAAGACGAGGCCGAAGATCATCTGAACCGCTCTGGTCCCCTTGATGAGAATGATGATCCAATAGATCAGCACGGAGACGATAGCGATATCTACGATGTCCTGCCATCGGATACTGGCCAGGATATCCGCGATACTCATGGGGTCGCTACCCTCTTAAGATGGCATCCACTATTTGTGCCGCCTTTCTTGCGGGACCCACATCATGGACCCGGAGGATATTAGCCCCGTTCATGATGGTTGCAGAAATGGAGGCAAGGGTTCCCTCATCCCTTTGGTCTACCTCGGCATTCAAAATCTTACCGATGAAGGACTTCCTTGAAGTGCCCAGCATAATTGGTTTGCCCAAGCTCTTAAACTCACCAAGGTGGCGAATAATCCTCAGATTGTCCTCGACCGATTTCCCGAAGCCAATTCCCGGATCGATAATGATCTGTCCTGCGTCTACTCCGGCTCTCTCGGCAATGTCAATACTTTCCTCCAAGTATTCCATAATCTCCGTTAGGAGACAATCATAATGAGGGTCCAACTGCATAACTTCAGGGGTCCCCTTGATATGCATAAGCACCACGGGAACGTCATATTTGGTTGCAAGGTCCGCCATTTTGGGGTCGAAATGCAATCCACTGATGTCATTGATCATCTCGGCGCCGGCCTCAATGGCCTTCTCGGCTATGAGGGATTTGTATGTGTCGATGGATATGGGGACGGCGACCTCCGCCGAAAGGCCCTCGATGACCGGAATCACCCTTCGCAACTCTTCATCCGGCGGCAATGGTTTGGCTCCAGGTCTTGTCGATTCTCCCCCAATATCGATGATATCGGCTCCTTGAGAGGCCAATTCGATGCCATGGGAGATCGCATTATCCGGGTCGAGGAACATTCCTCCATCGGAGAAAGAATCCGGGGTGACGTTCAATATGCCCATAAGGTGGGTCCTCTCATTGAGTTGGAGGACCGTTTTTTTGCACCTCACGGTATGAGGTGGGCTTTCGAGGTTTTTGAGACATTCGCGAATCCGTCCCGCTACCCCTTGGAGGCCGTTGAAACGGTCTGCAAGCCTGTCGATGATGGTATTTATCTGATTTTTGGTGCCCATGAGGATGGTGTCAGAGGCGGCAACGCTACAATCGATCATCCTCCTATCCATGGCGACATCACCACCCAGTAAGACCATCTCTTGTTTCAGGAAGTTGCCTAGGCGACAGTCGATCCCCTTGATCATGAGATTGAAATGAAATATCTTGTCCCGCATCAACTCAATGCCGATGGGGTCGACACCAATGCGCTTCATTTCCTGGATGGCCTCATCCGGTTCGCTGAACTGAAGGAGTCGAACCCTTTTCATTCTTGGGTGTCCAATATATCCATGGATAATGGGCAGAGGTTATATGTAGAGTCTTAAATTGTTGGGCAAAATTCAAAGAAGGATTAAATTCTAAATCGACTCGGCCAAGCCTTCGACCCGAGCCTTTCGGCAGTGAGCGACTCGACTGTCTTCGACCCTGAAGCTCAGACCCGATGGGAACTCGTCGACATGTCTCAAGACCGAACTGTTCAGGCCCCGAGCCAGCCGGGGGGGGGCTTCGAGTGAGCCTCAGCCGAACTCCTCGTCGCGGGCCGAAGCACTAAATCCTAAACAAATTCTAATTTCCAAATTTCAATTGCAAAATCTTTTGGTTTCTTTAAATTTTGGTAATTTGACATTGTTTAGGGTTTAGAAAATTAGTATTTAGAATTTGTCTATGGCCTTTCCTATTTGCAAGTATTGATGTGATCATACATACTAGATTCGAATAGGTGGTTAAATCTTTTCGCCTTTTACGATTTTATCTATTTGATCCCCGTCAAGGGATTCCCTCTCCAATAAGGAATTGGCAAGGCTATGGAGAAGATCGATGTTTTCCTCGATGATTTTTCTGGCGCTATCGTAGCTATTGTCTACAATCTGCTTAATCTCTTCATCGATATCTTGTGCCGTCCTTTCGCTATAATCCTTGTGTCTGGCGAATTCACGCCCCAAAAAGATCTGTTCCTCCTTCTGTCCAAAGGCGAGAGGACCCATTTTTTCGCTCATCCCCCATTCGCACACCATTTTTCTGGCCAATTCGGTGGATTGCTCGATATCTTCATGAGACCCCGTGGTTTGGATATGGAGAACGATTTCCTCCGCGGCCCTTCCGCCCATAAAGACGGCGATATTATTGAGGAGATAATCCTTGGGGTATATATGTTTCTCATCGATGGGCAACCTTTGGGTTAACCCGAGGGCACGTCCCCGGGGTATGATGGTGACCTTATGGATGGGATCGGTCCCGGGGATCATCTTGGTCACCAAGGTATGCCCCGATTCATGGTATGCTATATTTCTCCTCTCCTCATAGGGAATGATCATGCTCTTCCTCTCGGTCCCCATCAAGACCTTATCCTTTGCCTGTTCGAGATCTGTCATTTCGATCTGACTCTTTCCCTGTTTTGCGGCCAGCAAGGCCCCTTCGTTAACCATATTTTCCAGATCTGCTCCGGTAAAGCCCGGCGTCCCACGGGCTAAGACCTGAAGGCTGACATTTCCGGAGAGGGGGTTTTTTTTCGTGTGGACCCTCAGAATGGCCTCCCTTCCCTTGACATCGGGAATAGGCACTACTACCTGTCGGTCGAACCTTCCCGGTCTCATAAGAGCGGGGTCTAAAACGTCCGGCCTATTGGTAGCGGAAATGAGGATGACCCCGTCGTTAGATTCGAAACCGTCCATTTCGACCAGGAGCTGATTGAGGGTTTGCTCCCTTTCATCATGTCCCCCCTCCCAGGCCGGCTCCTCGGTGCCTCCCCACGGCATCGATCTCATCGATGAATATGATACAGGGCGCATTTTTTTTCCCCTGGATGAAGAGATCCCTTACCCTTGAAGCCCCAACGCCGACGAACATCTCTACGAATTCGCTCCCGCTTATGTTAAAAAAGGGAACATCGGCCTCCCCGGCTATGGCTCGGGCCAAAAGGGTCTTTCCCGTGCCAGGTGCCCCTACGATGAGCACCCCCTTTGGGATTCTTCCGCCCAGCGTGGTGAATTTCTTTGGGTCTTTCAGGAAGTGGATGATCTCTTCCAGTTCCTCCTTTGCCTCTTCGATACCCGCCACATCCTCGAAGGTTACCTTATGCTGGTCCTTGGAAAGGATTTTGGCGCGACTTTTCCCAAAGGCTAAAGCCTTTCCGCCCCCAGCCTGTACCTGTCGCATGAAGAAGATCCACACCGCTATGAGCAGGAGCATCGGGAACCAGGAAATTAGGATGGATTGCCAGAAGGGTGATTCCCCAGGCGGCTTTGCCGATATCTCCACCCCCTTTTCCCTCAAATTTCTGACCAAATCGGGGTATTCCGGAACAAAAAGTTTAAATTCCCCTCCACTCAAATACCTACCCGAGACCTTATTTCCATGAATGGTCACGCTGGCAATTTCCCCTCGCTCCACCGCGGCAATGAATTGGCTAAAATTAATGGTTTGGGGTTTTATCTGGGGCCGGCTGAAGAGATTAAACAGCAGGACCATCACCAAACT
This sequence comes from Pseudomonadota bacterium, assembly GCA_030608745.1. Lineage (GTDB taxonomy): Bacteria > Desulfobacterota > BSN033 > WVXP01. The sequence goes on from JAUWDQ010000063.1 coordinate 7,073, forward strand.
GATGACGAGCCAAAAAGCGATATTTCGATAGAAAGGGTTCAAAAACGTTCCTTTAGACATAGAAATAAAAGGTGATGAATTAATTATTACATAGGCTGCCTCTATTTTCAACTACTATCTGGTAGGAGTCCCTGGATTTCTGGGGGACTCCACTGTTCCTGAGCGCAATCTGCAGGAGAAATGACACTTCGGACCAGGTCCTCGCCCTGGTCCCCTGAACTGAACATTAATAGGGAACGGTTGACTCAACAAACCAAATAAACCAAATAGACCAAATAAGCCGAATACCAGATTGACGTTCTAAACGATACTAACGATATTAACGATCTCAACGATACTAACGCTCTCAATCAAACAAACCGAATAACCGAACCAACCGAATAAGCGGAATAACCGAATCAACCAAACAAACCCTAAGGAACTCAAAAGACTCAAGGAACTCCTGAGACTTCAGCTATCTAGTTGTCGCCAAACCCAATTAGCGAGGTCCTATTTGAAGAACCGTTCAAAGAGTACCCCATATCTAAGACCATGACAACTGACCCATATTTGCTTTGATCCAAGCCGTAACAGCGAATGGAAGAGGATCGTGGCGCCGGCAATAATGACATCGGCCCTTTCGGGTGGAAGTCCGACAATGGCTTTCCTTTCCTTCAAGGGGAGGTTCTTAAATTGTTCGATCTGTCCCTCAATATCCTTCAGCTTCAATAGCCCATAGTGAATGCGTGAAGGATCGAATTCCTTCAGGCCCTGTTGGACGGAGAAGAGGGTAGTTATGGTCCCTCCGATGCCGACAAGGGGGATATTTCCCTTCAATGGGGGAATGTTGGTCAGTGCTTTTCCCACATGGGACGCCATGGCCTGATATTCCCCCTCCTCTACCGGGTCTGAGGTGAGGAACTGTTCCGTTAATGTTACCGAGCCGATGTTCAGGCTGAAGCCACTGACTTCACCAGTGGAATCTCCATAAATCCACTCCGTACTTCCCCCTCCGATATCGATGACTACCAGAGGTCCCGAGGACCATTTTTGATCTTTTACCACGGCCAGGTAGGAAAGTCGCGCCTCTTCTTGGCCCGAAATGATCTCGATTTCCAAGCCACATCGGCGTCGAACTCTTCGCAAGAACTCAGACCGATTTGTTGCCTCCCTTAGGCTGCTCGTTCCAATTGCCACTACCTTCGTAACCCCCATATCCCGGCATAGGGAGAGAAAACGGTCGATGACATCGATGCTCTCTTGCATTGTATGAGGGTTGATCTTACGGTTTCTCACAAGACCCTTACCCAACCGGGTTGTGGTCTCCAGATCCATGACGGTTTGAAGTAGACCCTCGGGTGTCTGTTGGGAGATTAAGAGGAGGATGGTATTGGCCCCAATATCAATGGCGGCGTAGCGTTTCACTTTTCCTTAATTAGTAGGAATGATTCGGTGATCGGAAAGAAAAGGCAGGTTGCGAGACCTTGATCATCTGGGTATAGTGGGACTTCTCGGCAAAGGTGAATGAAAAGCGGTAACAACGACGCATTTTTGAATAAGAACTTCCCCGGCTCTTGGCTACCCATACTGAGCGATGAAACGGGAGATGGATCGGTCGAATGTCCTTTGCACTTCCGGGGAAAACAGGCACCCGGGAAGCTCACCGAGCCCCTTGTGGTAAACTATACACTCACAACATTTGCCCTTTTTATCGCAGGGTTCGTAGGTGCAGATACAATTTCCCTGATTGAGCTCGAAATTACATTCCACCATTGATCCCTCCTTTCTTCAATGCCACCGCATTGGCTCATTCCATCCGTAAAGGGAGTTCTTTTACCGTTTATCCTACGCGATTCGATCTGTCAATGGTCCAGCAGCTGAAGTTTCTTCTGCTTGGGGGCTCAATGAGCCAAGAATAACGTCTGGGCTAGCCTCGTCACCATACACGCAACGGGGGGGGGATGATAGGGACCTATGGGGGCCTCTCATGGCGAAGAAGATTTGTGGCGCCAAGATTTGGGCCTCCTTTCCTTCCATCCTGTTCACGAGTTCCAAGATCATTTTGGTATAGATAGTTGCCCAATTGGGGCCCATTGGGGAGCCTTTGGCGATAACACGGCCCTAGAATGACATCCCCATATGAGAACGGGAAGAGCCTTAAAACCAATGAGTTAGCCTTTTCCTCGCAAGCAACCTCTTGATTTTATACAGATTTTTATTCGCCTCCTCCTCCCCTTTTTGTACGCAATGGCCGAATGTGGAGAAGTCCGCCCAGAATATGTTCTTCACATCGGGCTTTAAAACGATGTCCGCCTCTCGAATCCGAATTTGATTGAGGGTGTAACTGGTAATCTTCTCGGCACGAATGACCACATCGATTCCACAGTTCGAGTTGAAGGGACCATCTATATCCTTAGATACATCCACCGCAATGATTACGTTGGCTCCCAATTCGGAGGCCGGCTGCACGGGGACGAGGTCGATGCTTCCTCCATCCACGAATTCATGCTCCTTCACCTTTACAGGAGGGAGGATTCCCGGAATGGCACAACTGGCGCTCACCGCCCTGCGAAGGGAGCCCTTTTTGAGTACGACCTCGCTGCCCATAGTAATGTCCAAGGTGATGGCGGCGAATTTCAAACGAGTCTCCCCGATGTCGATATCGTCGATGAGGGCCTCAATATGTTCCTTGAACTCCTTCCCTGAAATCAAGGATCTCTTGGTGAGGGAAAGGTTGTAGAAAATATTCTTCTTAATATGATGGGTGAATTTGTAGAAAAATCCTGAACCCTTTCTGGAATATTTCTCCGCATCGAGAAAGTCAAACTTGAGGAGTTTGAATTGTTTACTTTCAATATATTCATACGCCTTTCTTTCGATTTCCACGGCGCTTGGATGAGTTGCATACATCGCCCCAATAATTGCTCCAATACTCGTTCCCGCGATGATGTGGATGGGGATGTTTTCCCGTTCTAAGACTTTAAGGATTCCTATGTGAGCGGCTCCCCGGGCGGCACCTCCTCCCAGGGCTAGGCCCACCTTCAATTTGCGCATCCAAAACCCTTAATCGATCTTTTCCACGACAGCAGCTGCTAACAGGGGGAACATGATCTCGTGATGTCCGGTCAATGAATATCCCTTACCCCCTTTACGGGTGGGCCGGTTTACGACGTTGACCGTTGGACGGTAGTGCTGGAGGAAATCCATGTTGACCGTGGTGAAACGGTCAACTTGATGGCCCAGATTTCGGGCAAGGCTGAGGGCCTTAAGGAACATTTCTGGAAGGATGACTGCCGATCCTAGGTTGAGGTAGACTCCCCCCTGCAATTTGGAGATGATGGACGAGAAGATCTTAAAGTCTCGGTAGCTTCCCTCCCCAATGACAGCTCCGTCCGTCGAGGGATGCATGTGGATAACGTCGGTTCCAATGGCAACGTGTACGGTTATGGGGATACCCACTCGTGAGCCGGCAGCCATAATGCTCAAAGCGGTATAGGGAAGGTTTTCATCGAGGAGTTTCCTGCCCACCGATTCACCCAGCCCCAAACCCCGCGAAACCCCCTCCCTGATGGCTCCATTGATGAACTCTGCGGTTTCCCTAGCCATGCCGAAGGTTCCCCGGTCAAGTTCTTCAACCACCTCCTCCGAAGTATGTCCTGCCATGGCGACTTCGACATCGTGGATGATGCATGCTCCGTTCATGGCCACCGCCTTGAAAACCCCCCTTTCAATGAGGCTGATAATGATGGGGCTGAGCCCGACCTTGATAGGGTGGGCACCCATGGCTAAAACGGACATCCTCTTTTCGTGAAAGGCATTAACTATGCTCTGGACGATATTGCGAAAATCTCTTCCCGCCAGTATATTTGGAAGGGCCTCATAGAAATTCCCGAATGTGGTTCCCTTGGTATACGTTCTACTGAAATCATCGACCCCCACCGTGGATTTCCTCTCCTTTAAGGAGACAGTCTTAATCTTTCCCGGATCAATCTGGTCGAACCTCGATTTCATCTTATCTCCGTGAAGTCCGATTCAGTAAGCCATCTTAAAGATTTGGGCCTCCACCATTTCGCAGAGAATATGCCCCACGGCCATGTGGACCTCTTGGATACATGGGGTGCTGTTGGAGGGAACGATAAGGGAATAGTTGGCCACTTTTGCGAGGTCGCCTCCGTCGTTTCCCGTCAGGGCGATGGTTTCAATGCCCATCTCCTTAGCCACCTCAATGGCCTTGATAACGTTAGCCGAGTTTCCACTGGTGCTGATACCGATGGCGATGTCCCCTTCTTTCCCAAGGGCCACAATCTGCTTGGAGAAGATCTCCGAAAAGCTATAATCGTTGCCGATGCTGGTGAGGATGGAGGAATCCGTGCTCAGAGCTATGGCGGGAAGGGGTGGACGCTCCATGAGGAAACGATTGACAAACTCTGCGGCGAAGTGTTGGGCCTCCGCTGCACTGCCTCCATTGCCGAAGAGCAAGACCTTGTTCCCGTTCTCGAGGCTATCGGCAATCAGCTTGATTATGGCAATCAATCGGGAAAAATTTTCATCCAAGAACCGTTTCTTGATCTTATCGGTTTCTTCAAATCTCTTCTGAATAACCTCTTCCATGAGTCCTCATATTATCCCC
>JAUWDQ010000223.1 GCA_030608745.1 Pseudomonadota bacterium
ACTATGGATCCAAAGGAAAGGGAAAAGATTATTCTCAAGAAACTGAAAGCGCAGATGGAATGGGCGTATAATCGTTCCCCTTTCTACAAAAAGAAATGGGAGGCCGCGGGCGTAAAACCCCAGAAAATAAAAACTCTGCAAGACTTTCAGGGCGTTCCTTTTGTAAAAAAAGGTGAAATAAGGGAAGATCAAGAAAAAAACCCGCCTTTCGGAAGCTACCTTTGTATCCCCATGGATGAAGTCTTACACACCCACGGTACTTCCGGCACCACGGGACGCCCAACCGCCTTTGGAATAGGTTTTGATGATTGGCATCGGATCTCAAATGCTCATGCCAGGATCATGTGGGGATGTGGGATAAGACCCTCGGACATGATCTTCATAGGTTCCTTTTTCAGCCTCTATATGGGAAGTTGGGGTGCCTTGGCAGGGGGAGAGAGATTGCGGGCGAAATGCTTCCCCTTTGGTGCCGGTATGCCAGGGCAGTCAGTTATGGGCCTTAGATGGATTAAGGATATGCAGCCCACCGTTTTTTATGGTACCCCATCATATTCCCTTTATCTGGCTGAAGTTGCCAAAAAAGAAGGATACGACCCAAGAAGGGATTTTCATTTTAGGATTATGTTTTTCTCTGGGGAACCCGGGGCAGGCATTCCGACGACGAAAAAGCTCATTGAGGGGGCCTATGGTTGTGCTTGCATTGATACGGGGTCCACAGCCGAGATGACCCCATGGATGACAAATGCGGAGTGTGAGTTCAGGACGGGGATGCATTTGTGGAACGATATTGTCTATACGGAAGTAGTCGACGTGAAGACCGGGAAAGTCCTTCCCTTTGGAGAGGAAGGCGTCCCAGTCTACACACATTTAGAGCGAACTTCTCAACCGATGATTCGTTTCTGGTCCGGTGATATAACCATGTGGACAGATGAACCTTGTCCCTGTGGTCGCACCTATCCTCGACTCCCCAATGGAATTTATGGACGAGCGGATGATATGCTGGTGATAAGAGGTGAAAATATCTATCCAAGTGCCATTGAGGAAGTACTCAGGGGAATCGAAGGGATCGGTGGAGAATTCAGGATAATCGTCACGAGGGAGAAGGTCATGGATGAACTTATAGTACAGGCAGAATACACCCCGGACATAGCCGGAAGGGCGCAGGAAAACCCTCAACTGTTTGAGGACCTTGAAAAAGAGATAACGACGAGACTAAAAAGCAGAATAGGTATCAGACCCACTGTGGAGCTCCAAAAGCCTAATACCCTCGAGAGGACTGAGTTCAAATCAAAACGGGTGTTAGATAAAAGGGATTTTGTAAAGAGGATCCAATAAATTGCCATTATTGAGAGATATCCCGATTCTTTGCTCCCCGCGGTGGAAAGGGGAGTCATCGCCTTGCTTCTTTCTTCTCTCCTTTCCGAAATAGTAATCCAACCTCACTGGTTGTGACCCACTGCCTCATATCATGGCCTTTCGACATTGAGCCAATACGGAAAGTATTTCGAAGGGCTCCTCAATTAACGGAAACGTTGGCACCCCTTTAGGTTCCAGATAAGCCTTAGCAGCTTCCATGTGCTCCTTATCTCCGCTGAAAGTCACGTAGACCGGCTTTTCGGGATATTTCCGCGCTAGTTCTACAATGAAGTCCAAAGAGGGCATCCCGATTTCTTCGTTAAGCATGAGGATCGGCACAACGGCGTCGATATTCGAATCCTTGAGGACTGCCTCCATCCCTTCACGGTATGCGTACTCGATCCCGTGGACCGAAGCGGAGGGCCAAATGTCCACGGGGTTACGCATACGAATGTAGGGGGGGCTGATTTCCTGCAAACGCTGTCGCGTTAATTCCTCAAGGTTGGGAACTTCTAAGCCCCAGCGCTGGTGACATAGATCAGTCATTATAACGAGCATGGCACCCGAAGGCGCCATGAAGCTCACCCGGTTTCCCCTGGGCAGCGGCATCAAGGATAAGGCTTTGGCGGTCAAGAAGAGGTGGGAATATTTGTATACTCGTGTAATCCCGGCTTGCTTCAGAGCCCCGTCAATAATCTGATCAGCTGAGGCCAAAGCCGCCGTGTGTGCTACGGCAGCCCGCGCTCCTTGCGAGGTACTCCCCCCCTTAAGGAAAATGATGGGTTTGGTACGCGTCACTTCACGAGCAGTCTCCAAGAATCGTTTTGGCCTCTTGAAGCTTTCCAGGTAGACAAAGATCGCTTTGGTTTCTGGATCGTCTGCATAATACTCGAGAACCTCGCTTTCATCCATGTCCACCTTGTTACCGAGTCCAACGACCCTGGCCACACCAAAGTTTTCTCCGGTGATAATGTAGCGCATGGTATGGGTGGCAAAGTTTCCCGTCTGAGCGATATAAGAAATATTCCCTCGTGGGATTTTACCTAAAGGGAAGAAGCTCGATGTGAAGTTGTACGGGGTAGAGGTGTGCCCGGACGTATTAGGCCCGATGACTCGAACGCCCGTCTCACGGATGACTTTAAGAAGCTCCTCCTGTAACGCCTCTCCTTCTTGGTCCACCTCTGAAAAGCCACTAGCAGCAAGAACAATGGCCGGGATCCCTCTTGCCGCACATTCTCTGATCGCCTGAGGGTTGGATTCCGCGGGAAGGATGACGATGGCAAGATCAATCCCCTCAGGAAGCTCACGAATCGAGGAGGAGACCTTCATCCCCATTATCTCGCCACCCTTAGGATTGACAAGGTAGAGTTTTCCACCATAGCCATTGGCCAGGATGTTTCGTATGACCTGGTATCCGGGTTTACCGGGGATAGATGAGGCTCCAATGATGGCAACGCTGTTGGGTTCGAAAAACGGGGTTAATTTCCCATCCATAGAAGATTCTCCAAATCGGTCTCGGAAAAATCGGGAAGAAGGCAAAGGAATCTTTCAATAAAGAATGCGCGGCAGAACAGATCCCGGACTCAGCGATAGATTCCTCCGTCAGACTTAAGGACTATGAGAGCGTCTACCGAAACCGGTTTGCCATCAGACCGGATCTTGAGGGGGTTAATGTCGATTTCGAGCACATCCCCGTATTGAAGCCCGATCTCACCGAGAGCCACCAATATTTGAACCAGTATATCCATGTCAACGGCGGGTTCCCCCCTGAAGGGCTCGATGATCTTTCGGGCCCGAATCTCCTCCATCATTTCCTGGGCATCCCGAGGGGTCAACGGGGCAATGCGGAAGACAACGTCTCCGAGCAGTTCAGTTAAGATTCCTCCGAGACCGAACATAACGCATGGACCGAACTGGGCATCCCTCGTCAGGCCGCAAACGAGTTCCCGATCACCCTTCACCATTTCCTGAACCAACAAGGCCTCACACCCTTGAATCTTCAGAAGGCGGCCACTTTCTTCTTTTACCTCCTCTTCACCCCTGAGGTTTAAAACAACACCTCCCACTTCGGTCTTGTGAAAGAGATTTTTCCCCGTTACCTTTAGGACTACGGGAAAACCTATTTTCAGGGCCTCGGCCGCTGCCGATTCAGCATCAGGGGCGATGCCTTCACGAATCACCGGTATGCCAAAGGATGAAAGAAACCTTTTTGAGTCATACTCGCTCAGGGCCGATTGGCTCCTTGCCAAAGTTTCTTTGATCAGGTTCATTGGATCGGTCATTTTTTTGGTCCTGCGCCTCGGGTTTTCCTGTTCGGCGTTCATGGCGCTCAGGCCCCACTTGTAGTTTCCTTGATTGCTCTTTCTATTCCTCTATGTGTGGACATCAGAAATGAGACTTCCCACTGAGGGCAACAGTTAACTGGGTACCATATGATGGTATAAAATTGCTTGGTAACCCATACTCGAATAAATCGTGTTAGAGGTAACACTAAAATTGAATAATGCCGTTTGTCAAGTCTTTTTCCCGCTTTGTTGTATCCTCCTCCCTCTTCACTCGAATTGAGGAATGGATCCATACGAGTTTAAGGAAGAGTTTGACATAGATGAAGAGTTAACATATATGAAGAACCAACTGAAAAATTTGCCTGTCACACAATAATCTAATAGGAGGACGGAAAAACATGAAACCCCGTGAAAGGCTTTTAACGAGCTTGCAACACGGAGAACCCGATAGGATCCCGCTCGACTTGGGCGCAATGATGACCACCATTGAAGCTGAAGCCTACGATAAGTTAAAACTCCATCTTGGGATCGAAGCAGAAACCAAAACATTTATGCGTGATCATGTTATTCCGGATGAACAGATACTGAAGCTACTCGGAGTGGATACGCGTTATGTGAGAATGAATCCTTCAAAATCGCGCAAAGCACCGGATGATATAGGTGATTCCTACATGGACGAATGGGGAATCGTTTGGGGAAAGTCTGAAAGCAGTTTATACTATGACCCGATAGATCACCC
>JAUWDQ010000193.1 GCA_030608745.1 Pseudomonadota bacterium
GGTCGTCCCCGATCCGTTTGAGGTTCCGCAGGGGTGTGGGTTTGGGCCTCGGTGCCCGCATGGTATAGAGATTTGCAAGACGCAGATCCCTTCGCTCAATGAAGTGGCTCCCGGTCACGTGGTCGCTTGTTGGTTGCACCAATAACAGAGAGGTGGTAGAGCTTGTCTCCTGACAACATCCTGCTTGAAGTGAAGAACCTGAAGAAGTACTTCCCCGTACGCAAAGGGATCCTGAGGCGCACGGTGGCCCACGTCAAGGCGGTCGATGATATCGATATGTTCATCAAGGAGGGGGAGACCCTTGGCTTGGTGGGTGAGAGCGGCTGTGGGAAGACCACGGCCGGCCGGGCGATCCTTCGTTTGATCGAGCCGACCGCAGGGGAAATCATCTTTCGCAGTAAGAAGCTCGCCGGCCCGGGCGAGGAGTACAAAGAGGTGGGTGTTGCCTCCGCATCGCACAAGCTGCTCAAGTCCCTCCGCCGTGATATGCAATTCATCTTCCAGGATCCCTATTCCTCCTTGAATCCCCGGATGACCGCAGGGGCGATCATAGGAGAGTCGCTCCTCGTGCACGGATTGGCCAAGGGGAGCGAACAAGAGGACCGCGTCCGTGAAGTGTTAGGTGCGGTTGGCATGAAGCCGGATCACATGAAGCGCTACCCGCATGAGTTTTCCGGCGGACAGCGCCAGCGGGTCGCAATCGCACGCGCCCTCGCCCTTGACCCGCAGCTCATTGTGGCCGATGAGCCGGTCTCCGCCCTGGACGTCTCCATCCAGGCGCAGGTGATAAACCTTCTCGAGGACCTTCAGCAGGAGTTCGGCCTGACATACCTGTTCATTTCCCACGACCTTTCTGTGATCAAGCACATCAGCAACCGGGTGGCAGTGATGTACCTGGGGAAGATCGTGGAGTTGGCAATAACCGAGGAACTGTTCTCGAATCCGAAGCATCCCTACACCGAGGCCTTGATGTCAGCGGTTCCGGTTCCGGCCCCTGACTACAACGTGGAGGAAATCATCCTCACGGGGGACGTTCCCAGCCCGGTAACCCCACCCTCCGGGTGTTACTTCCATCCGCGTTGCCGCTATGCTCGAGAGATCTGCAAGTCGGAGCCCCCCGCCTATCGAGACGTGGGCGATGAGCACTTCGTCGCCTGCCACTTTGCCGACACCCTGAAGCTGCAGCCGATTCGGGCGGGATAATCCGCGATAGGAACTCGCTTTTCGACCAAGGAAGAAAAGGGGAAAGACGGTGGTGCGTCAATGATCCATTTCACCCATAATGGTGTGGGAAAGGGCTTCTATCAGATTCGTTGAGGGGATAACGGTTGGAAACGATAGACTATTGACGGGCTTGCATGCCCAAAGGAGTTTAGTTATGTTTTGAGGTGAAGGTGTTTACCGATTCTCCTCAATAGCCGGGTACAGAGAGTTCCCTGCAGGCTTCGACCAGGCTCTCAAGCTGGTAAATCCCATCTTTTTCCATCTCTACGCCCTCCAGCACAACGGTAGGATTCATTACCACCCCATCGGTGTGCGCTGCCGCCGACCAGGTCTTGCCCATAATCTGGGGCCCCTGGCTTCCGATCCCCATTTCTACGATCCCGAAGATTCGTTCATCTTCGACGATTCTCCCTGAGGGTTTAGTCACACCAGGATTGAATCCAAGGGAGTAGTGGGCCAACCGGTACATGTTGGGATCGTTGAAACTGGCCAGCCACCTTTCAAAAATCTTGGCTTCAGCTCCTCCACGGATATCGGTCACCACCCCTTCTTTCAAGGTCAGTTCAACGCTCTCATTGAGTTTCCCCAATTCGGTGGGGGGGTAGAGAGCGCCATCGAAGACCAATCTTCCATTGATCGTCTCCTCCATCGGACACCATGAGACCTGTCCTCCCAGCATGATAGCTTCTCCCTTGGTGTCGGCCAGTTTACCAGACTGGCGGGCCCTTCGTCCCCGATTAAAGGCAACGAGCTCGGTTCCCCCGGGGCTGTAAATCTCCACCTTGTCCGCCTCCTGGATAGTATCACGAAGAAGATTCCCCAGGGCCAGAAGCTTGTCATAGCGAACCCTTTGGATGGTATTGACCATCATCATGGCGTCCATCCCCGTCAGGCAGATATAGCGGACCCCATTCTTCAGAGCCTGCCTCCAGGCTTCTGTGAGAAATACCATGGCTACTGCATACTCGATCCAGACGTCCGCTTTGTGAACGGCCCCCGCTAAGGGAGGAGGCGGCTCCATAAACGCCTCCTTTTGGGTGGGATGGAGTACCACGGTGGGCACGGCCCCGGCAGCAAAGGTAGCCCTAGCCGTGGCCTGCACGATCCTCATATCGCTGGACGTATCGGCCGTGATCACGACGTGTTCGCCCTCCTTGGTGAGCATTATATCTTCAACCAGTTTTCGAGCACCAGCTTCGACCTCCCAACTTAAGTATTCGTCCCTCATTTCGGTTCCTATTGCTATATCCATCTACTTCTCCTTCATTTTTTGATCCAGCCCCCTTTTTCCATGACCTTTTCATGATCCAAGAAGAGATCCGGTTCATTAACCACAAAATCCTGATGGTAATCAGCGGTGACATTTCCCCCCATGTGGGAGCTGTCCCCAATCCCTATGTGGATGGTTCCCTTGATCTTTTCAGCCTCAATGGTGATATCGATTCGCCGTGCTTTCGGATTCGTCCCAATCCCCAGTTCCGCCAGGTTGCACCGAGATCTCTTTCTCGGGGCCCCGGGGCCAAGCCCGAGAAGCTTGCTGAGCATGCGATTTACCTTGCCCCCACCTCGGATTTCCCGGACCTCTCCTCCCTTGAAAGTGAGTACCATTTCTTCTTCCAAGCCCGGATGCCATCCCCTCCTGACGACCAAATCCCCCTCACCGGTCCCTTCCACTGGTGCAATATAGGCTTCACCAGCCGGGAGATTTCCCCACCGGCCCGGTTCCACATACATTCCGTTGTCTTCCCTTGCCTTTCGTCCCCTCAGGCTGAAGGTGAGGTCCGTCCCAGCGTCCGAGACCACACGGGCTTCACTTGCGTCGGTGAGGAAGCCCGCGTAAAGCTTTGTCTCCCTTTGGATCGCCGAATAATCCACGGAAATGGAGCCGTCGGGATAAAACATTTCCGGAATAGTTCCCCTCATGGTAGCGACCCTGGCCCCCGCTTTTGATGCGCCCTCGCGTGCCTCGGTGTGGGTGATTGAGAAGCAGTTAATGGCCAGGATCACGTCATACTCCGTCATGACCTGAGCCATCTTTTTGGTAGGTTCAGCTCCTGACCTTCCAATGCTGAAATAGGGATAGAAATCCGCCACGCATTCACTGAAGACATCCCGAGCAATGTCGGCTACCGCCTTCCCCAGAAAGGTAGTTGCGAGCATCTTTTCAATTTCATCCGAATCCTTGTTCTTCCAGTCCTTTCTCGTCGGTATATCGGAGAGAATGAGGATCTTCTCCCCGGGCTTTACCGCCATGTTGACCTTGAAAACCTGGATAACGGCGTTTTCGATCTTTTCCCGCGGTATCATTTACTAATGCTCTTTCACTGGTAATGGAATCATGTAGGACCTTTTGCTGTGGGTGAGCCCCAAACCGACGAGCATTTCGGCATGCTTCAAGGTCACTATTCCCGGTTCCACCACAGGGATCCCAAATGCATCCTGTATCCGCTCCTTAATACCAAGAAGGGAACCGCATCCCAATATCAGGGCCTCAACCCCATCCTGCTCCACCATGATTCGAGCGACACCCAGAGCCCTCTCCGTCACTTTTTCTTGCCGATCGTACTCGAGGACCGGGATGTTGAGAGGCCGGATCGATGGAAATCGACCTGAGATTCCTCTGGCACATACTTTACGCCTGATCCTGGCGACGGATTGTTCTAAGGTGGTGATAATTCCGCACTTGTCCGCCAAGCCCATGGCAAACAGTTGCGCGGATTCTCCAATCCCCAGAACCGGAATGATTGAAATTTCCCTGGCTCCCGGGAGGGCCGGGTCGGAAAAGCAGTAGATGATGATCGCATCGTAGTCCTCTGATCGGATCGCTGCGACCTCTTTAAGCACGTGGCGGGCTGCATTGGCCTCGTCGTATTCAGATTGGATGGCTTCTGGTCCGTGTTGCAAGTGGATGACATCAATGACGGTTTCAGGCTCCTTAAACCGCTCATAGTCAGCCTTCACACCGTTGTTCCACTTGTCAGTGCTGACAGGAATGACGACCCTGATCTTCATAGAATCCATTCCCTTGTGAAAATGATCTTGGTCTTCCTGAACCCATGGCAATCTTAATTGGCGCCAATAGACTTGTCAAGGGTTCATAATCTGGAGTTTCCGGAGTTTTTGGAGAACACCGTTGTTCCTGCACGCAAATTCCTCTTTCTAACCGCAGCACTGCACCACCGCATAACGGCAGCACTTGAATTCGGCTGGAAGGGGAAAGTATTCCCCACCTGCGAACCCCGAAAGGGTCACCTCGGAAGGACTGAAGCGGAGGGACAAGGGTGTTCAGGTATCGAAAATAAAATATGAATTAAATTCAATAGGTTCCAAAAATATTGCCAATAAAAGGCAGGAAACTCCAGTTTATAATAGTTCCCATAATTCGTTTTTGAGTTAAGTGGGGCATTGGATTTTGGTTTTTCGATTCCAAAAAAATTCAAAGGGACAAGGGCGAGCTCATGGTGATGTGGGTTCACAGGTGTACATATTTCAAGGCCGTGACCAATAGATTCTGTGGATTGATCAAACCCTATTTTAGCATCTACCTATGGTCTCGGTTTTTCGAAGCGTAATTATCTTGACATCCTGGCATTTCTGTGCTATCGGAACGTGAGAGAGTGGACTTAAATTCATGGGTAGTTTCTCAAGGAAGGAGGTGATAACCGGGAGAGAACTATTTCTACAAAAACGAAATGAAGGAGGTGTAATTGAGAAGAAGTATGTTCCGTAAGAAGCAGGTTCCAATAAAACAAAGGAGGTATGTTATGAGAAGCATATTTAGTGGAAAGCGAGGAACTTCGGTGCTCCTAGTC
>JAUWDQ010000277.1 GCA_030608745.1 Pseudomonadota bacterium
GGCATAGATACGATTGCACGCGGTGATATCCTTGGGATCCGCCCTGTCGCCCGTGCCGAAGAAGAGCATCTCATAGTACCCGCCTCCGTTTTCCAGACAGACATCGGGGGGATAGAAGATCTTCCTCCGCAGGCCCGAATCGAAGACCGTCTTAGAAGTCCAGTTGATGGGTGATGGGCTCCCGATGTCGAAACGCCACATCCTACCCCCCGTATCCCCCACGTATAGCCGATCGATGTAGCCGTCCCCCGTGGTGTCTACCCGGGCTATGTCACTGGGAATGGAGTAAGCCATAAAGGGATTTACGGCATGGGAGTACCTCCAGAGCAGCTCCCCCGTTTCCACATCAATTATATATACAGCCCGGCCATGGGCATCTTCCCCCGCATTCGGGCCGCTGTCCTGGTTCTCGTCATACCCTCCCCCGATGAAGAATACCACCTTCTCACCAGTGCCGTAACGGATTCTCCCCATAATGGGGGTGGACCAGCTCTGCCCCATCTCCGAAAAATCTCCCAGTTCCGGCCCGATTTGCCAGAGGAGACGGGGATTTTGAGGCAAGGTGATATCCAGGGCGAAATAGTGATCTCCCCCCCCGCCTTTCACCACAGGCCAGGATCACCCGATCGCCATCGGACGATTCGATGGTCCCGTTGGCGTTTTGATCGATGACCAAAGCCCTGGGAGAACCGTCCACGTAGTACTCGACGGTTTCCCCGGTCAAATCCCTCAACCTTCCGAGGAGATCCGGGGGAATGAATCCCCAGAGCTCTTCACCCGTTTCGTCATCGAAGGCGTGGAGCATGCCGTCGTTGGCGCCCGCATAGATGACCGATTGTCCCTGACCGTAGTGGATGACGAGGGGGCGGGAATGGAGGAACGCCCCGAGAATCCAATCCCGCTTCTCTGCGGTGTTTGCATTTCCGTTTTCGTCGTATGGATCGTACCCGTGGATGAACTGGATGAGCCTATCCCGTTCAGGGCCTTCGTGGGCCTTGAACCCCAATGTGAGGGGAGTGATCTCAGGGTTATCAACGGTGAAGGCATTTACCGGATCCGTCAAATCGGTGCTGATCCCGGTGTGGGTATAAATCCGTCTCTGGGTTGCCCGGGCAAGGAGGACCTGGCCAACCCCTCCCCTCTCGACCTCCTCCCCGTCGCGTTCCGCGCTTCCCCAGAAGGAGACGGCCGAATCCAGGATTCGGCCCCTTGAATCGAGCACCGGGTTGCCGTTGACATCGAGGATATCTCCCGTCTTGATCCCGGTTGCCGGATTGTCCTCGGTGGCGATGGCGAATTTCTTGATATTTCCCTTCCAGAAACTCCGCCACGTGGGCTTGAAGAGGGCGAGGTAGAGGCGATTTCCGCTGCTCGCCTTCTCCATCTGGCTGATGGGCACCACGGGGGCGACATACGAGGTGGATTGCTCCAGGATTTCCTCGATGATCTTCTGCAGCACAATGGAAAAACTTTGAGCATTGTGGCAGTAGTAGTATTTCCCTCCCCCGTTTTTCGCCGTGTCCTCCAAGAGATCGGAACGAATGGTAAACCCAACGGTATAAGTGACGATATTCTGGGTGTCCTCCAGATCCGGCCGCGCATCCATCTCTCGCATGACCTTGGACACATCGTCCAGATAGTCGGATCCATCGTTCTCGTAGGGTTTCTCCTGTGCCAGGCCCGGCTCATGTTCATCGAGGTCGGCGTCCCCATCGTTCTTTTTCCCATGGTTTTTCAGGATTTCATTTCGATCCTGGGTCGACTCCCCGTCGGTGACGACGATAATGTAGCTCCTCTGGCACCAGTACTGGATTGGGCTGTTATACATCCCCACCTCGGGGTTGAAGTAACTGAGGGCACCCTGAAAGTAGAGCCCGGCCTCGTAGAGGGTTTCCGCCAGGGGGGTCCACGTATTCGCATGGATCTGGCCGATGCCATTATGAAGGCTGGCCCTGTTTTGCGGGGTCATGTCCTTGATCTCCCTCAGGATTTGGCCTCCCTCCGATTGGTTGAAGATCATGGCCCCGAAACGAACCCCATTTGTCGTGTTGATGAAGCTCTGAACGGTTCCCTTTGCCACGCCCAGCCTCGGCCGATTCTCCGAAGGCCCCGTATACACCAGATAATTCCGATAGTTTCCCGTTCGGAGGTACCACGTTTTCCGTCCACCGCACTCGGTAAGGTCATCGAGCCTTCCGTTGAAGTAGCCATAGGTGCTCAGGGCATCCCTGGCATCGATGCATTCGATCTGGTCAATGGAATCCCGGTATATTGTGTCCCACTTCCCCCCGGATTTGTAGTAGACCGCGGAGGGATCGACCCCGAGAGAATTTGGGTAGATATAGGTGGGATCGTACTCCACGGAGGGCATCTCATTGTTCATGCTCCCCGAGTTGTCGAAGATTATTAGGCAGTTCGGCTGAACGTTATCGATGCCGGCTACATAGAGGTCCGTATCATCTGCTATGAGGGTCGAGGTTCCGCCCAATCCAAAGACCAGCAGAACCATCCCTATGATTACCCACTTCCTCATCTCAGTACCCTCCTTGTGCCGTTGGCACCAATTTGATCACCTTTTCCTGGATCTCACTGGATGCGCTGAGCGTTGCCACCGAGGTATACCCCTTCGAGGTGATCACGTAGTGGTCAAAATTGAAGTGGAGGGAGCTAATCCCCTTCCCCCTCGGAGCCCCCTTCTGTGTGGGATCATACCCCACCGTAACGCTCGCCCTTACCGGTTCCGTGAGGTCAAAGTTGTTACCGGTCCTCTGAAAATTGGACCCGTCGGCGAGGGTAACCTCCACCGCGCCGTCCGCGGCGTAGAATGCCTGGTTCCCCCAGTGATTATTTCCCGATATCCTTACCTCGATATCGGTGGTTGTCATGGCAGCGAAGCCAATAACCGATGCCACCAGCATAATCAGCAGGGTGATGACGAGAGCGATTCCGCCTTCCTTCGGGGAAAAAGAACGTTCCTTAGATTTCATTACCGTAATCCTCCTCATTAATTGAGGACGAAATTCCTTATCCTCACCATGGATTGCAGCTGTCTGGTGCGATAGTGATCGCCGGATCGG
>JAUWDQ010000255.1 GCA_030608745.1 Pseudomonadota bacterium
ATGGGGATATGGCCTGGCAACTGCTCGTGGTTCTTCCGCCTGCTTCTCGCGTTCAGCCGTTTTGCTATCCTCATGGAGAGCCCCGGCCCTCCCCACCGTATCAGCGCATAGCTAAAACGATTCTTCATGGTTCTTCGAAAAAGGCGGTATCCATAATCCCGGGGGTTTGCCCGATCTCCATGAGCGATGTACATCCTTTTCCCGCCCAGGGTTTCCTCCATCTCATCGGCATATACCTCCGCCCCTAAATCCTCTTCGAAAAAAGGGCCCAGGCGGAAGTCGTGGTTTCCCTCAACGTATTTAATCCTCACCCCCCGATGGCTCAAGGACTTCAACTGCTCCAAGATGGGGAGGTACTCCTCGTAGAGATATCCCTCGAAGCCAAACCAAAACTCAAAGAGGTCCCCCAACAGGACGAGAGTATCCAAGTTCTCCCTTTCCATTTCCAAGAACCGTATGAGCCTAGCCTGGTTATCCCGGTTTTCCCCCGTGAAATGGGCATCGGATAGAAAAATCCAGTCTTTTCCCCTATTTTGGGCCACGCTACCCTTGGCCATCATTTCCTCTCTACCTTCCCACACCGCAATACCGAAAGCCGGCCTCCCTCATTTTCCTGGGGTCATAAACGTTTCTCAGGTCCACAAATATCGGGGTTTTCATCAATTTTTTGAGTCGCTCCAGATCCAACCGCCTGAATTGGTTCCATTCCGTGAGCAAGACCAGGGCATCGCATCCCGCGGCTACATCATATGGGTCGGCGCAGTAGTGAACGTCCCGCAAGATGGCCTTGGCCTCATCCATGGCTGCAGGGTCGTAGGCCCTGATCTTTGCCCCCTCGGCTTGAAGTCTCTGAATGATAATGATAGAAGGGGATTCTCTGACATCACTGGTATTGGGTTTAAAGGATACCCCTAATATCCCGATGGTCTTTGCCCGTAACTCCCCGACCATCCCCCTGATCTTCTCCACCATCCGCAACCGTTGCTCCTTGTTGACCTTTATCACCGAATCCACCAGCTTAAGATCACACCCTCTTTCACGCCCGATATTCAATAGGGCCAAGGTATCCTTGGGAAAACAAGACCCGCCGTACCCCGGGCCGGGATGGAGGAACTTCCGGCCGATGCGTCCGTCCAGCCCCATGGCCCTCGCGACGAATTGAACGTCAGCCCCCACCTTCTCGCAGAGGGTAGCTATCTCGTTGATAAAGGTTATCTTCGTTGCCAAAAAGGCATTGGCCGCGTACTTGATCATCTCCGCCGTCTCCAGGTTCGTAATGACGAAAGGGGTTTCATTCAGGTAGAGGGCTGAATAGATATCCCTCATGATGGCAATGGCCTGTTCACTTTCGGCGCCGATGGTCACCCTATCCGGACGCATAAAGTCCTCTATGGCCGAGCCCTCCCTCTGAAACTCGGGATTGGAAACTACATCGAAATTGTAGGCCTCAGGCCTCTTTTTCCGAATGGTCGCCTTTATCTGTTGGCACGTCCCGACAGGAACAGTGCTCTTTACCACAACCACCTTGTACCCATTCATATGTTTGGCGATTTCCTCAGCGACCTCTTCCACATACCGCAGGTCCACCGTCCCATCGTCATTGGCTGGGGTTCCCACAGCGATAAAAATAACCAAGCTCGATTGGACCCCCTCCTTGATTTCGGTACTGAATCTGAGACAACCCTGGGCCACGTTCTTCTCGACAAGGTTCTCAAGACCCGGTTCATAGAAGGGGACCTTCCCCTTGCTCAACGTGGCAATTTTCGAGGAGTCGGTGTCGATGCAGATAGTATTCATGCCGAATTCAGCGAGGCATGTCCCCGTCACCAATCCTACATAACCCGTCCCCACGATACAAATATTCATGTTTTACCCTCTCTTTTCAGGTAATCCATCAGTGCCTCCCTCCATGACCTCATCCGATACCCCGTCTCCCTTTCGAATTTCCCACGGTCTAAAACGGAGTTACGGGGTCTTTTTGCCGCCCGGTTCAACTGGTCGGAGGAAATTGGGTGCACCGAAATATTGCCAAGGCCCGACATCGCCAGGATTTCCTGGGTATATTCGTACCAAGAACAGGTTTCCCCATTCGTTATATGGTAAATCCCTTTACACCCTTTTTCCACGAGGACGTAAATGGCCCGGCCTAAATCCACGGCATAGGTCGGTGAACCGACTTGATCGTTTACCACGGACAAAGCCCCCTTTTCCCTGGCCAGCTTCAAAATGGTCTTCACGAAATTGTTTCCACCTCTCCCGAATAACCAGGCCGTTCTGACGATGATAAATTGATCCACCAAGGTCCTCACCCACCGCTCACCCTCCAGCTTCGACCGTCCATACGCGTTGATCGGGCACGTTGGATCCTCCTCGGAATAGGCCCCTGATTTGGTCCCATCGAAGACATAATCGGTGCTGATATAGACCATTTTCGACCCGAGCTCCCTGCACGCAGAGGCGACATTCTTCGTTCCCCCTCCATTGACGGAATTGGCCAATTCGAGGTGGGTTTCAGATCCATCCACATCCGTATAAGCTGCGGCATGGATAACGATGTTCGGCCGAATCCGGATAATCGCATCCATGGTCTCCTTATCTCGGGTAATATCGAAATCATCGATGTCTCGACCATATACCTCATACGTCTCCCTGAATACATCGATCACATCGAGGCCCAACATCCCCTTGGCCCCGGTAATGAGAACCCTCTCCATCTCCTTAACCCCTGATTCCCTCGATATGTTTCCTCCGGACTACTACTCCCGAATCGGAATAATCATATTCTAAAGCCTGTGCCCGTACATCTTTTCGTAATAGCTCAAATATTCCCCGGTCTTGATCTTCTCCCACCAGTCTTGGTGTTCTACATACCACCGTACGGTGAGGTCAATGCCCTCTTCAAAGGGATACATGACATCCCATCCCAGTTCATCCCGGAGCTTGTCCGAGTCGATGGCATAGCGGAGATCATGTCCTGGGCGGTCCTCGACGAATTTGATCAACGATTCCGGTTTATTCAGCCTCTTCAGGATTATTTTGACGATCTCTATATTGGGAAGCTCGTTATTGCCACCAATGTTGTAAACTTCCCCCTCCCTACCCCCGTGCATGATCAGGTCTATGGCTTTGCAGTGGTCCTCCACATGGATCCAATCCCGAACGTTCATTCCATCCCCATATACGGGAAGGGGTTTATTCTCCAAGGCGTTGGTGATCATCAGGGGAATCAGTTTCTCCGGGAACTGGTATGGACCATAGTTGTTGGAGCATCGGGTGATGATAGTGGCCAGGCCATAGGTCTTATAATAGGCCCTCACCAACAAATCTGACGCCGTCTTGCTGGCGGAATAGGGGCTGTTGGGGGCGAGGGGAGAAGTCTCCGTGAAGGAACCCCTTGGGCCGAGGGAGCCGTAAACTTCATCCGTAGAAATCTGGACGAAGCGGAGTATCCCATATTTCCTTGCGGCCTCCAGCAGCACCTGGGTCCCGAGCACATTCGTCTCAATGAATATCCGGGGATCTTCTATGCTTCTATCCACGTGGGACTCAGCGGCGAAATTGATGACGGCGTCGATCCCCTTTGAGGCCAAGCCTTCGATCAAGGCCTTATCCGCAACATCGCCCCGTA
The DNA here is from genome assembly GCA_030608745.1 of Pseudomonadota bacterium. Lineage (GTDB taxonomy): Bacteria > Desulfobacterota > BSN033 > WVXP01. The sequence goes on from JAUWDQ010000255.1 coordinate 3,629, forward strand.
CGAACTCATATTTGGGGTGATCTGAAACATCGG
>JAUWDQ010000095.1 GCA_030608745.1 Pseudomonadota bacterium
GGTTGGAGGAGCGTCCGCCTGCGGCGGACTTGAGGCTGAAGGCCAAGAATCCATTGACTCGTGCCTCATGTCCTTCGTTCCTCAGGATAAACTCAGCGCTCCTGAACCAACAGTAAGCCTTTTTCCTTTTTTGATACGAAATATTCCATTGAGAGAAACCAAACAAACCAAACAAACCAATGAACGCTTTACAGGATAAACCCCTCGCCCGAAAGCCTTTGACGTATCTCCCTGTTTTGTGGTACATAGAAAGATAAAAGATTAACGCCTGTGCTGTGGGAAGGAGGGATGGCTTAAATGGCAAAGGGCTATATTTACGAACACATGGTGGGACCCCGTGACGTAACGGATCAGTCGATTGCTTATGACGAATCCTACATCGAATGGGCTTGTACAGCAAGGGAACGTATGGTTGCCGAGCACTTGGAGACCCCGCTTCGACTCCTCGTTGGTGAGACCTATTTACGGTACAAGACTCCGGCCTTTCTTTACGATCGACTGGAGATTCGAGTAACGGTGGGTGATTATAACATTGAGAAGGGGCGGGTTAAGCTGGACTTCCGTTTCAGCAAACAGGCCAGTGGGCAGCTGTTGGCAGAGGGATACCAAGTCATCTTTTTCCACGACTTCAAAAGCGGCAAGCGGATTCCAATTCCGGAAGAGTTTATGAAATTGGCTGATATTGGAACGGTGGAGAAATTGTGAGATTTCCGGGGTACGGGGCGATTAAAGAGATGAACCAGGCCGGAAGGCATTCACATGGTTTTGCGTTAGGGGCTACTGACGGCTTTCAATCGAGGGTTTAAACTCCTCCTTTGTGGCTGTTTCAATAAGGCGGCTCATCTCATACCACTTGGACTCTCCCAGCCATTTCCCAATCCTCTCTGACATGGAGAGCGAAGAATTTTGTACCTGGATCATCGGTTTTGTTAACCGCATGGCCCATGCCTATCACCCGTTCGCCCCCCTCAAGACGGCGCGCGACCCAAGGTCGAACGTTCCCCACCTCTCCCATCCCAAGGAGCATCTCCATTACCTGAGCATTGGCACCGCCGTGAAGTTCTCTCGAAAGCGCACCCAAAGCCGTTGCAACCGAGGCATACGTATGAGCCCGGGTGGAGGACACCTGTCCTGCACCAAAGGTGGACGCGTTGAACGTTCGATCGACATGGAGAATCAGGCAGGTATGAAAATTCTTGGCAGTTTCCGGACCACAAAATCTGGCTGAGATGGATTTGAACCTGGAATTTTCTAAAACACGAATAATGTATCGCGGCTACAGGTAATTATGTAGCCACTGCGTAAGTCCTTTAGCTCATAAGGAGCTATAGGAGCCAACTGCTTCTGCCTCTTGACACCACACCAAGATAAAAATTTCGAGTAAAGTTCAGAAAGAATTGATATAATGGGAGGCGTTTTGTCCCTCGATAGGGTTACTTTAGTATTCCGCAGATCCAGCAAATCCACTTTGAGGAGGATCTTATGACTAAAGTATTAATTGTGGCCAATCGGTTTTCCGAGGTTTCTCCACAACCGGTCGATCGTCTCAAGGCGGAGGGGTGGGAGGTTATCGAGCGATATCACGAGATTGGAGCCCTCCGCGAGGATACTTTTGTGGACCTCATTAAGGACGTTGAGGCCGTTATCGTTTCGGCAATGGATAAAGTAAGTTCACGGGTGATTGAGGCGGCGAATAAATTGGCAATAATCGCGAGTAGAGGGGTTGGTTATCAAGGCGTCGACTTGGAGGCTGCCACCCAAAGGAAAATCATGGTGACCAACACACCGGGAGCAAATGCAGATGCGGTAGCGGATCTGGCTGTGGGCTTCATTATCGCCCTGGCTCGCCACATTCCGATGATTGACCGTAGGACGCGGCGAGGAGAATGGTATCGTATAAGGACGAGGGACGTCTACGGGCAAACATTGGGACTGATCGGATTGGGAGACATAGGTAAAAAGGTGGTAAAGAGAGCAGTGGGATTTGACATGAGGATCATCACCTATGACATTGTTCAAGACCCGGATTTTGCAAGGCGGTTCGGAATCCGTTATGTTCCATTGGAAGAGGTCCTCCGCTCTTCGGACTTTATCTCCATTCACGTTCCTTTGACAGAATCGACAATGGATTTAGTTGGCCAACGGGAAATCAATATGATGAAGGAAAGTGCGTTCCTCATCAATACAGCGAGGGGAGGCATCGTGAACGAAGAGGCACTGTATCAGGCCTTGAAAGACCATAGAATTGCTGGGGCTGCCTGCGACGTCTTCGTCGAGGAGCCCACTCAGAATTTGAAATTATTAGACTTGGACAACATGATCTCTACAGCTCACATCGCTGGCTACAGCGACAAAAGCTGGTCGGCAATGGCCGAAATGGCTGTGGACAACGTCATCGCAACCCTCAAGGGGGGGATTCCACCTAACCTTGTAAACCGTGACGTGCTCGATAAGATGGAACCTTAACGGCACTTGCTCCGGATCCCAGCTCTATCGCAAAGGATGAGTGGAGGGGACGGATCGCCCTAATCAAGTAGCCCGATGGGCCAGATCGAAATACTCAGAAATCAATCGGTAGAGAGAGTCTCTCATGGCCACCCAGGTCGCCTTTTGTCTTGGGAATAAAAAGCCAGTCCCATGGAATTTCATCGAAAGCCCGCCGCCCATAGGGGTATCTGTCGTAGGGGAAATAGAAAAATTCCGCATAGAGACAACCTGATACGATTCCTGCCATCCTATTCGGCACCATACGGGCCTCGTGAAGGATATCGGGAGCCGGCTCCCCAACATGTATCGTATATTCAGCCATCGCTTCAGCCTTTATCTTGGCGACTTCAGAGATGTCTATGAATAGGTCCGGCATTTTAGTGAGCACCTCTGGTGTCCATAAATTCATCTCAGCATAAAGTAACAATTTGATCGCGTGAGGTTCATGGGCTGTTTCAATTGAATTGTTTTTCGCATAATAACACGCCTTGTTTACCATCCTGTTTACAGAGTCATGATGCATTGTGCCATACGTAGTGTCCCCTGGGAGGTGTGTGATAACAATGTCCGCTTTCAGTTTACGAATTATATCCGCTACTCGGCGGACAACTTCCTCTTCGTCCTTAACTATGGACATGCTTAATGGAGCGTATTTCAGTAGCTCTACATCGGCACCAATTTTAGCAGATGCCGCCCTACTTTGTCTTTCGGCTTCCTTGTGGATTTCTTCCATGCTCAAGGAAGGAGCAAGTTCTCCTCGACCGAGATGTTCCTGAAATATGACATTCGTCACCTTATGACCTCTCTTGGCATACTTGGCAAACAACCCACCTGCGCACTTTATCTCATCAATTGGATGAGCGACAAAAGTAGCTAGGCTTAATTTCGACTTCTCCCCAGTCATTTCAAATACCTCTCCCCCCTTCCGGTAACGTCTAATCCTCTTGGATTAACTCAATCAAGACGCCGTTGGTACTCTTAGGGTGTAAAAAGGCCACCCTCTCATTTTCCCTCACTTTTCTCGATTGTTTATCAATGAGTTGGACCCCCTTCTCTTCCAACTCCGTGAGGCTCCTATCAACATCCTTCACTTTATAGGCTATATGCTGAATTCCCTCACCCTTCTTTTCCAAGAATTTTCCCAACACACTGTCCGGATTAACCGGTTGCATCAATTCAATTCTCACCTCACCTATTGGGAAAAAAGCGATCTTTGCCTTGGTGTAAGATGATTCGTAGACCATACCGGGTTCAATCCCAAAGGCGTCCCGGTAAAGCTTCATCGCCTGATCCAGGTCTTTCACTGCAATTCCTATGTGATCGAGTTTCTCAAACATGGCTGCTCCTCTTAGAATTAGTCTTCCTCAAGAAATCAGAGGGGGATGGTCCCATGCTTCTTCTCAGGCCTCCTTTCCCCTTTCCCCCTGAGCCTCTCGAGAGATGTGATCAGAAAGGGCCGTATCTCCCTGGGTTCAATAATGACATCTATCCATCCTTTTTCAGCCGCCACGTATGGGTTTGCAAATTGTTCCCGGTACTGCCTCACTTTCTCCGCCCTCACCGCCTCAGGGTCTTCAGCCTTTCCAATCTCCTCTTTGAAAATGATATTGGCAGCCCCTTCGGGTCCCATAATGGCAATCTCCGCCGAGGGGAGAACCGCTGTCAAGTCGGTACCGACCAGCTTGCTGACCGACATCCCCGACATGGCTCCACCATAGATCTTCCGGGTAACCACCGTGACACGAGGCACCGTGGTCTCGCAATAGGCATACAGCATCTTTGCGCCGTGGCGAATAATTCCCCCATATTCCTGCTGGGTCCCGGGAAGATACCCGGGGCAGTCCACGAAATTGACAATGGAAACCCCAAAGGCGTCACAGAACCGAATGAATCGGGCAGCCTTGTCCGAGGAATTGATGTCGAGACAACCGGCAAAAACAAGGGGTTGATTGGCGATAATCCCAATGGTGTGCCCGTTGAGCCGGGCAAAGCCGATGATGATATTCCTGGCAAATCCCTCCTGAATTTCCAGAAAAACTCCATCATCAACCACCAAGCGGATCAGTTGTTTCATATCATAGGGTTTTTTGGGATCATCGGGAATGATATCCACAAGTTCGTCTTCCATTCGGTCAATGGAATCCTCAGTGGATCGGATGGGCGGAAGCTCCCGGTTGTTGGACGGGAGATAGCTCAAAAGTTCTCTCACCAGATCCAGACATTCCTTCTCTTCCTTGGAAACAAAATGGGCCACCCCGCTTCGGGTATGATGGACCGCTGCCCCACCCAGCTCTTCTGAGGTAACCTCCTCCCCTGTTACCGCTTTGATTACTTGGGGGCCGGTGATATGCATCCGACTGACCCCTTCCACCATAAACACGAAGTCGCTGAGGGCTGGGGAATAAACAGCTCCCCCGGCACACGGGCCCAGAATAACGGATATCTGAGGGATAACACCCGCTCCCAGCGTATTCCTGTAAAAAATGGATCCATAGTGGCCCAGGCCCTCCTGAATACGTGCTCCGCCGGAGTCGATCAGCCCGATGATCGGGCTCCCTGTCTGGATCGCTTTTTCCATCACCAGGCAGATCTTCCTGGCATGTTGTTCCCCCAAAGAACCTCCGATTACCGTGAAATCCTGTGCGAACACATACACCCTCCTGCCATCGATCAACCCCGATCCCGTCACCACACCGTCCCCATAGAACTTCCTCTCCAACTCGCCAAAGGAGGTCGGCTGGGGGGTAATGAACATACCGAGCTCAGAGAAGCTCCCGGGGTCCAGCAACTGATCCAATCTCTCGCGGGCCGTGAGCTTGCCACTGCTATGCTGCCTCTCAATCCTCTTGAGGCCTCCTCCCAACTTGGCCTCTTCTCTCCTCTCCCTCAATAAATCGAGCTTATCTTTATCGCTCAACTTCCCATCCCCTTCCCTGCTCATCTCACCTCTTTTCAACCTCACGCTGGATAAACTGAGCAATTTCATCTACGGTAGACGTTGGCCTGAACACCTCCCTGACCCCCATCTCCTTTAGACGGTTCACGTCCTTTTTGGGAATGATCCCCCCCACCAGGACGAACTTATCCCCTATATCTTCTTTCACCATCTTTTCCATCAATTCCTCACAAATGGATAGGTGGGTTCCGGACAAGATGCTCAATCCGATCACATCGATGCTTTCCTGAACAGCAGTGTGCACGATGGAATCGGCGGTCTGTCTGATCCCCGTGTAGATTACTTCCATGCCAGCATCCTTCAGTCCTCTGGCCACCATTTTGGCGCCCTTGTCGTGTCCGTCCAACCCGGGCTTCGCAATCAAAACTCTGATAGGTCTTCTGGATGACATCAATCGTTCCCCCCCTCAAAAAACGGTCACCGGACTGGCCTCCCCATAGATCTCCTTGAGTTGACCAACAATTTCTCCCACCGTGGCATAGGCCCTCACCGCATCAAGGATGGAAGGCATCAGGTTCTCCTTCTCGGCAGCAGCCCTCTTGAGCGCTTCGAGGGACAACTCCACCTTTTGGTTATCCCGCTCCTCTTTAATTCGATTGAACCGATCGATCTGTCTGGAGCGCGTCTCAGAATCCACCTCAAACACCTCCAGTTCCCGATCCTCCTCGTCAATCTCGAATCGATTCACCCCCACCTTAATCATTTCGCCCGATTCGAACTTCTTCTGTACCTGGTAGGCCTGATCCGCCAGCTGTTTTTGAATCATCCCATCTTCCACACACCGGAGGATGCCGCCGAGCGAGTCGATTCTCTCCATTTCCGCGGCTATCTCCTTCTCAAAGAAATCGGTCACGGACTCAACATAGTATGAGCCCCCCAGGGGATCAACGACATCGGGTATACCGATCTCGTGGGCGATAATCTGCTGAATCCGTAAGGAAGTCCGAATTGCCTCATCCGTGGGGATGGCGTAGGCCTCGTCAAAACAGGGAAGATTCATTGATTGGGACCCCGCGAGCGCCGCCGCAAGGGCATAGAAGGCGATTCGCGCAATGTTATTCAGCGGCTGCTGTTCCGTCATGCCTCCACCCATCCCACCGGTGGAGAACTTCAGTCGCATCGCTTTCTCACTCTTGCTGTTAAATCGCTCTTTGAGAATCTTCCCCCACAACCGCCGGGTGGCCCTCAGTTTGGCAATCTCCTGGAAAAAGTTAAACTGAACGCCACCGGCAATTAAGTGGAAGGAGAGCAGCGGTGCGATATCATCAATGTCGTAGCCTCGGTCCAGGACCTCCCGAAGATAGGCAATCCCCGTCAGGAACGGATAGGCAACGCCCTGAGCAGGGGTGGCCCCGCATTCACAGATATGGGTCCCGGACACGCTCACGGAATTAAACCTGGGAATCTGCTTGATGCAATACTCGATGGTATCCCCGATCAAACGAATGGAAGGTTCGGGAGGAAAGATGTACGTTCCCCTGGCGATATACTCCTTAATGATATCGTTCTGAATCGTTCCCCGTAATCTGCTCGGGTCGACGCCCTGCTTTTCGGCGGTGGCAACATACATGGCCAGAATAATGCTTGCCGTGGAGTTGATCGTAAAAGAGGTACTAATCCCATCCAGGGGAATACCCTCAAAGATCTCCTCCATATCCCTCAAGGTATCGATGGCGACGCCCAGCTTGCCAACATCGTCCTTGGCCAGGGGATCATCTGAATCCAGCCCCAATTGTGTCGGCAGGTCGAGGGCGAGGCTGAGCCCTGTTTGTCCCTGTTCCAAGAGGAATTTGAATCGGCTGTTGGTATTCTCGGAAGTCGAAAAACCCGCATACTGCCGCATCGTCCAGAGTTTTCCACGATACATCGTGGGGTAGATCCCACGGGTGTAAGGATACTGACCCGGATTCCCAAGGGAGGTCTCATAGTCGAATCGAGGCATATCCTCGGGATCGTAGAACAATTTAACCTTTACCCCCGTATTGGTTTCCGTAAGGTCGGAATCCGCCTTCGGATTCTCGCTTTTTTCCTCGGATCGTTTCACCTGTTCGGTCATTTTCATACTCCCCTAAATGTTCGTCCCGGGAAATCTATATGATTTTCTCCTGCCTCAATTGTTCTATCTCTTCAGGCGGGTACTGCAATATTTCTCCCAAGATCTGTTCAGCATGTTCGCCCAACCGTGGCGGGGCCCTAAATACTTCCTGGTCGATTTCACCCATCTTAATGGGATTGCCCACAATTTTCAGTTTCCTGCCCTTGCCATAATCGATCTCGACAACCATATTGCGGCTCAGTATCTGGGGATCTGAGAGGGCTTTGTCGATGGTATTGATGGGGCCGATGGGAATCCTCTTGTCCAGGAGTTCCAACCACTCCTCCCCGGTCTTGGTGAGGAATACTTTCTCTAAGATATCGTACAGTTCATCCTTGTTCTCCAATCGATTCTCCCTGGAACAGAATTTCGGATCCACGGCCATGTCCGAGGCTCCGATGGCATCACACAATTCAGCAAAGATATTTTGCATGTTGCAATCAATCACAATATCAAAGGTCTTCGTTTTGAATGCCCTTATCGGATGGATCGAAGTGTGTCCCGATCCCACGGGTTGCGCAATTTCATTTCCCACAAAATAGTACTGGGCGCGGTAGGTGAGCAATGAGATTTGGCAGTCCAACAAGCTGATATCGATCTTTTGACCTCGGCCGGTTTGCTCCCTCTGATAGAGAGCACTTAATATGCCGTTGGCAGCAAAGAGACCCCCTGTCAAATCACCCATGGGGGCGCCCATCCTGACGGGCATTTGTCCCGGTTCCCCGGTATAGCTCATGACGCCCCCTCTGGCCTGGATGATAAGGTCGAAGGCAGGTCGGTCCTTAAGGGGGCCTGTTTCACCATATCCAGAAATCGAACAGCAGATAATCCGAGGGTTTATCTTTTTGAGGGTATCATAATCGACTCCGAGCTTTTTGACGACTCCTGGTCTGAAATTGTCAACCACCACATCTGAGGATTTTGAGAGCGCATAAAAGATTTCCTTACCTTTTGGGCTTTTTAAATCGAGGGCCATGCTCTTCTTGTTCCGATTCATCGCGATAAAATATGCGCTTTCACCTTCGAAGTAGTGGGGAGGCACCCCTCGTGCGCCCTCGCCGACACCAGGTCGCTCGATCTTGATTACCTCCGCCCCCAAGTCACCTAGAATGAGGGTGCAGTAAGGCCCAGCCATGATGAGTGAAAGATCAAGTATCCTTATGTTGGATAGAGGTAAACCCATTTGGATCCCCCTTTCAAGACTACAGCCTCCATAACCTATCGAATGGTGAAGCTCCCCGCCCACAGGGCGGGGCTTCCCGGAAATGAAAACTCATTATTAATTGTGCCCCTTGACCCCACCTACACGGCGGGGCTTGCGGGGTACTTGCCGGTCAATTGACTTCGTGGCCGTAATGCAATGAATTGAACTCTTCATTCTCGATAAAGCCTGCCATCTCATTACAGTCAGATGATACGCAGAAACCGTCAGGTCCTGGGAGCCCCCCATTTCGATTCATAGTATTAGTATCTAAAATTTTGTCAAGTGAAACCCCCTGGAGTTTCCGGAGTTTTTGCAGAACACCGTTGTTCCTGAGCGTAATCTACTGGAAAAGGGTCATTTCGGAACAGGTCGTTGCCCTGGTTCCCTGGAGCGAACATTATTCAGTGCTGCAGTGGTGCGGTGCTGCAGTCGGAAAGGGGAAAAAGGTTAGAGGGTAGAGGTTGGAGGTGGAAGGAGAAATGTCAAATGACAAATGACAAATAACTGATAACGGACACGAAACACGAACACGTGAGCCAATGTCAAAGTTCAAAGTTGGGAATCCCTGGAAAACCGGAAAAACTAACTGTGAGCGAAAGGGAATTGGGGCAACAGACCGCAGAGGTTTTGAGCGAAGGGACAAGGGTGTTCACATATCGAAAGTAAACACAGAAAATGACAG
>JAUWDQ010000242.1 GCA_030608745.1 Pseudomonadota bacterium
GGACGCGAAGGCATCGGCTGAACGAATGGCCGAAGAAGCCCGCAGGCATGAGCTCTACTTATCCGCCTTCAGTTCCCTGGGATACACGCTGCCCGGATACGGATATGGAGAGAAGGATAGCGATGATGTTCCCGTTCTCCAGAAATCGATAGCTCAGTTAGCCAGGCAGTACAATGTCCCCTATATCGTTGATAATGCGGCGGGGCTCCCCTTCAACTGCACGGACATACGGAAATTGGACGCCGAACTCATGCTTTTCAGTATGGATAAGTCAAGCGGCGGACCAACCTGTGGGCTTGCTATCGGTACGGAAGAGATGATTGTTCCCCTTGCTAGGGGTCTAGGCATTCATGGGCACAGGTTTGGAAATCCAATCTCCCATGGGAAAGCGGCTTACGTCACCGTTGACCCCGGTAAGGAGGCACTCCTGGGGTTAATTGCTACGTTGAAGGTGTTGCTTGAAAAGGGTGACCAGTTCAGGAAAAACGCTGACCTCTGGTATGAGATCGTGGTTGATGAATTCGACAACTTTGATTCTGGGCTCAGGGGAGGGCTGGCCATCAGCAAGGATCACAACAGCTGCGGGGTGGAGGTCAATTACGAGAATACCTGGGCCGGGGACAACATGGGAATTCCCATTTTCTCCATAGAGGATATGTACGCAGGGACATCACTAATACAATCAGGGATGCGGCAAATGGGCGTTATCCCGTGTATCTCCTATGACGGAAACATCAGGATGTCACCGGGACTGGGCACGGTGGATGAAGATGGGAACCTGATGGAGGAGCCTACGCGCCACATTGTCAGGGCACTCGTCCGGTTTGTGGAGTTGTTGTGTGAGCAGGCCGGAGTGATGGACCAATAGGTTCCCCGATGATATGACGGAGAATGATATCGCCAGAAGCTGCGGGGTCTTCACGGACACTTATTGATGAGGTAGGAGCCCCCTGGGGGAACACAGTTCATCCGCCTTTAAAAACCCCTTCCGTATGAGTTTCCATTCGGAAACTGCCCCGGGACAGGGAGATTTTCCTCCTCCGGTCTCTTCTTGTCGCGGTTTCAAGCGAATGTTAAGGCATTCTCAGTAACCTTGCCATCTCGAGACTCTCCGTAGCGGCGCTAACCTTGTGTTCTTGGAAGCTGAACTATCAGAACCACAACGACATTTACGGAAAAAAGGAGAATCGCATTGAAACGTATGGTAGGTATCCTTGACAATTCCAGAGTGCGAACGTCCGATATTCCTCGCCCTTCCGCCGAGATCATCGACGGCTATCGTCAACTGACCGATATGGCAGGCCTGGTCGCACGGGCCCTTGATCAGTTCGGCATAGCCGGAACGATACCTTCAGCACTTCTCCCTCCGATCGGACAAGGCGTTACCGTGATCGGGCCCGCTATTACCGTCCGAAACATCCCTGAGCGAGAGGTCCCCTACCGATATTGGGAACGCACTGAAGGAACCCGCCTTGGTGAAAGGGAGGCATTTTTCCTGGCAAAGCCTGGCGATGTGGTTGTCATCGACGGAGCTGCGGTGTATCCAGCCTCCTGCCTCGGGTCCATGGCTGTAACCCTCGCAGGTCAACTGGAAGTAGCCGGGGTTGTCGTCTCTGGAGCGGTTACCGGAGTGGCAGGAATCCGGTCTGCGGACATTCCCGTTTGGGCAAGGGGAGGAACCACCATAACCGGCCATCACCGCGCCGAGACGATTGAAATCAATGGACCGATAGGAATTGAAGGCGTCAGGGTCGAGCCCGGGGATCTGATCATTGCCGACGATTCGGGTGTTACCGTGGTACCACTGAACATGACCGAACAAGTCCTTCAGCGTGCTTTGAAAATGAAGAACCTAGGCTCCGGATTCAAGAAACTTCTTCAAGAAGGTGCTGATCGTGATACACTGCGAAAGGAACTCGGTGATCTCATGGTGGCATTGATGCGGTGTCCGGAAGAAAAAGAAAAGCCTTAAGAATGATGATCTCGTAAAAAGTCAAAATTCGATGGCAAAGTAAAAAGCTCCAAATTCAAGGCGCACAAATCCTGAGGAATGAGGCGTACTTACAGTACGCTGCAGTGACGAAGGATACAGTGCAACGCAGAAGTTGGACTTTTTACGAAGCCATCAAGAATAACTAAGGTGCATAGCTGATGGGGAGAGAGGAGAGCATAACTGGAGGCAGCCTCATCTGGCCCCTTAGCCCAAGGGCGCATTGCCTGATCCGATGGATCAATACTACGATGGAGAGATGGTACCATGCGAATTAAAGAAATCGAGGCGGTTCCCGTAAAGGTCCCTCTTGATACCCCATACGTGTACGCACGAGGGAGGATGACAGCATTCGAGACCGTTATCGTCCGCCTTCTGACCGATGACGGCATAGTTGGATACGGGGAAAGTGCTCCACTCTTCCGCTCCCCATCGGGGGATGCTCGCTCAGTAGCTCAAACAATCAACGGACCGGTTGCTCAAAATCTCCTGGGATGCGATCCCTTCGATGTTGAGGTAATCGTTGAACGTGTTCTGGAAGTTTCGCAAGACAACCTCGATGTAGTAGCCGGGGTGGATCTCGCCCTATGGGATACCATGGGAAAATCCCTTGATCAGCCGGTTTATCGGCTCTTGGGTGGTCTTTGCCAAGATCCCATTGCCGTGGATTACACGATAAGCGCATCTGAGCCGAACACGATGGCGGATATAGCCTCGCGCGTTCATAGCGAAGGGTTTCAAGGGGTCGTTGTTAAGGTAACCGGGAAGTCCATCGGAGAGGATGTAGATAGGGTGCGTTCTGTTCGGGAAGCTCTTCCCTCCAACTGTACCGTACGAGTGGACTGCAATGGTGTCTATTCCCGGGATGACGCCCTCAAATTCCTCAAGGAGATCGTGAGACTGGACGTTGAGTTTGTCGAGCAACCGGTCCCCGCAGATGACATTGAGGGACTGAAACGCTGTAGGAATGTGGGCATACCTATCAGCGTCGATGAGAGTCTGAAGACGTTACGCAATGCGTTGACACTCGTCTCTCAAGAAGCCTGCGACATCATGAATGTCAAGGTTCCCAATGTCGGGGGTTTACTATTGGCGAAACGTATTGCCGCGATTGCCTCTGCGGCAGGACTTCCTGTCGTGGTAGGCGGCCGAACGGCTCTGGAACTTTCCCGGTGTGCCAGCAGGCATTTTGCGGCATCCACATGTGCAGCCAGGGGAAGGAAACATGAGGGCCCCGGTCCTGCTTCTCAGGCCCTTAGTGATGATGTTGTTGCCCAGCGAACCACACGGGAAATGGCGGGAAGGGCAGGTGGTCACGTTAAGGTCGAAAAGTCCCCTGGTTTGGGAATTGAAGTAATATGGGATAAAGTCCAGCGTTATGCTGTGGGCTGAGAACCCAGGGCACAACCTCTATCCACCACACCTTACGATATCTTAACGCTTCACACACAACCCTCCTTCATACCATATTCCCGTTACCGGAAACCAATTGAGTGGGGGAACGAGAGGACCCTCACATATCCCCGAAAGCTATATCCTCGTGGCAAAAAAGATCGAAAGTACACGAATCCGAATATCTATATTGAGAGCCTAAGACCTTTGAGTAGACATCATAAATCTTGTCGGATTATTGAAGCGGTCGGAGTTTAAGAAGGAATATCGAGACGTGACGGAGGGATGATTTAGATAATTAATTTTAACGCCATTATGAGAACAATTCCGAAGAACAATCTCTTTATCCAGACATTTCCAATTCTGTCCGAATAGTGAACCCCTATATAGGAACCGATAAAATTACCCATAAACAATGCGATACCGAGGGAATAAATAATCACCCCAGCAAAGGCGAAGATTGTGGTGGCCAGCAATGATGGAAGCAAAGTTACCGTCTTACGAGTTGCAGCACT
>JAUWDQ010000056.1 GCA_030608745.1 Pseudomonadota bacterium
AGACGCCTGCCGATACGTCAACAAAAATCCACGGTTCAAATCCGACCGTCGGCTCCACTGATTTCAAGGGGTTATCCCTCCTTTTCGGAGGGCTTTTTTATTAAATAGAATCTCATATTTCGCCACGGCTGGTGGAGGGTACGGGGTGACAGTGAAAGAGAAATGCAACGTAGGTAAAACAACGTCCCCAATGCCCCCGATGCCTCTATAAATTTGGTTCTTGGGAGAAGAAAGCGCATTCTCTTCAGACATCACTTTTACAAGCTTTTGGTGTAGTTTCAAATTGGTTGATTTATCAACCAAGTATGAAAAGAGGTGGTAGATCAAAGGACATACAAAATCTTGACAATACCGACAATTGGTTATAGCATCTTCAAAAACTTTAAAAGGAAGAGAATGTCATGATCGTTGATTCCCATGGTCACATATTCCAGAATTGGTCTGGGCCATGCGGGCATGAATCAAAGGCAATCCACTTAAAGTACCTCCAAAAGACCTTGACCCGGTCCCCGGCAAGGCTTTTGCGGGCCCAGGACGGTGGACCGGGGGAGACCCACCACCTTTTTCGCAAAGGCGACAATACATGGGACGGCCTCCGCGATGATGTCAATTTTCGGGTGGGAACCTATGGACGCTTGGAAGTCACGGTCCATGGGGAGGATTACTACATCCAGTTTATGCCCGTGAACATGGCTAACTTCGAGGCACCTCCCGAACTATTGTTAGCCCAGATGGACTTGGCCGGGGTGGACCACTGTGTGCTTCAAGCGGGTATGAATTACGGGGTCATGAATGACTATAATGCGTTAGCCCAACACAAATATCCCGACAAATTCACGGGGCTCCTCCACGTGGACTCACCCATGGCCTATACACCACAGTGGATGGAGGAGGTTGATCGCGCGTATAACAGGTTGAACTTGCGCGGGATCTATTACGAAATAGATGAATTTAGCCGGTACGGCTGCGAGTGGACTTTCGATGATGCCAGGATGGATCCCTTCTGGGAACTGGCTGCCTCGCTTGATGTCCCGGTTTTTTTTGGGATCAGCTCGATTCCCAACTACGACCAGGCCAGCTACATTGCCAACATTAAACGCTTGGACGGTCTGCTCACCCGTTTCCCCAAAATGCGTTGGCTGCTGATAATGTGTCCTCCGGTGCAATATTTCGCCAAAAATGGCAAATGGGAATTCCCCCCGGAAGTGGATCAAACTTACCGTCGCGAAAACCTACAATTGGAGGTGGTGTTTCCGATCGTATGGGGGGGCGTTTGGGACTATCCATTTCCTGAGGCCCAGGCGCTCATTCGGGACCTTCGCGACAAATACGGAGCAGAAAAGCTGGTCTGGGGATCGGACATACCAAATATCGAGCGATTTTGCACCTACAAACAGTGTATTGACTACATCCGTCGTTACTGCAATTTTCTAACCTCCCGTGAGAAAGATCTGATTATGGGCGAAAACTTGATCGACCTTTGCAAAATCAAATTATCGCCATCCAAGGAGGTCAATTCATGACCGTCCGCTGTTAAGAAGCGGCAGGGTCGGGTCTTGAATTATCAGTTTTTGATAAACACTGCTTTGCTACCTTGTCTATGGTTGTAAGGTCAAGCTCCAAGTGTGTAGTACCCATGAGAGCCAATGGCCCAAAACTCTAAATATCGAAAATGACAATCCTGTATTTTCAATGACTTAGATTGTGGAAAACTGACTGTGCGAGGAAGGTTCTCCTGGGAAGAAAAGGTAACAAATTAAAGATTTTAGCTGAATTTAAAGGAGGGGATTCGTAATCAGTAGGTTATCGGTTCAAATCCGACCGTCGGCTCCAGTGATTCCCTTCAGTTTCACTCATGGTATCAGGGGGTTAGAGAAAAGAGCCCGGCCCCTTTTTTGTTGGCCATTAGATGGGATGAGGCAGACCTTGGAATCTCTGTGATGTCAACCGAAAATTCAAGGTCCCCGAGTTCACCCTCCAGCAATAATGTCATTACAATGCCTGGCACCAATCCCTTTCTTGCTTTTCAACAACTCAGCTCACCCTATCCCGAAATTTTGGGGAAAATCCAGCGTAAAAAAAAGCTTGACATTGTTGGTTTTATGAGCTTAAAATGGTTCAATTGAAGGATTTGAATGCCATGTATGTTCGGCAAGGTTGAATTGCCGGAAATTAAATTACAGCATTACCCGGTAGGATTACAGGTGGCGGTGGAAAGGGATAGAAATGCGCCCTGCACCTATCCCAAGCTGTGGTGAACTGCAGCACCGCCAGACCAATTAATGGGGGGTTGCCATGTTTGCATTCGGTCATGTGTTAAACAGGGAGTCCTTGTCGTTCTTGCTGAACCTGGAGACAAAAAGGGCACGGCGATACCAAAACTACCTGAGTTTATTGTCCCTCACCTTCGGTCACCTCGATCCCTCACTTGGGGAAAATCCCAGCATCTCCCTTAAAACCCTTGCTTGTCTCCTCAAGGGTGAGCTGAGAGATACAGATATCGTCGGTCAGGGCGGGGGGAATCGGCTTCTGTTTATGCTGCCTCAAGCTAATATGGCGGGGGTTCACAAGGTGAGGGAAAGATCGGAGAGAATCCTACACGATTATGGATTTGGGAGAAATGGGTTCCCGATCGAAATCGATGAGGTGTGTTTTCCAACCCATACAAAAAACACTGATGACATTCTCCGAATGACTGGGATTACTGCATTGGAAAAATCAGAAACCGATCGCAAGTGGGGAGAGGAGGCGTTGCGGCAATCGGAGGAAAGGTGGCGTTCCTTGGTCCGGAACATCCCCGATATCATTTTGGTCGTGGCCCGTGATGGCACAATTCTGGCTGTTAATCGCAGCGTGTCAGGTGGTATCGTGGAAGAAACGATCGGGAAGAGTGTCTACGACAATGTCGCCCCCGAGCATCGTGACACGATAAGGAAATCCTTGGAACGCGTTTTCCAAACGGGGAAGCCCGACACCTACGAGATTCTTGGGGTAGGGCCTCATGGGTTAAACACTACATGGTATGAAACCCGTGTCGTGCCCAATGAGCGCGATAGGCAAGTCGTCGCCGTGACACTGATTAGCAGGGACATCACCGAACGTAAGCGGGCGAAGGAGAGGACGCGGGAAGATGGAGAACGATTCCGCCAGCTGGTTGAAGACCTCCACAATATCGTCTACCGTTATCGTTTCGCCCCCATCAGCGGATTTGAATACATCAGCCCAGCCGTTAAGAATATTACCGGCTATACCCCTGAAGAACTCTATGCTGATCCTGATCTGGGCTCCAAACTCGTGTATCCCGACGACCGGCATCTACCAGAAGCTGTGGGGAAAGGGGATATAATACCAGATGCACCTTTCATCCTTAGATGGTTGCGAAAGGATGGGACGATTATTTGGACCGAGCAGAAGAACGTCCCGATCTATGACGAAGCGGGGAACCTAGTGGCGGTCGAGGGCATAGCCCGCGATATCACCGAGCGCAAGGGGCCGGAGGAAGGAATAAAGCGAGCTATGGCGGAGTTGGCCCGTTCAAATGTCGAGCTGGAACAGTTAGCCTCTGTCACCTCGCACGAATTGGAGGAGCCACTACGCATGGTGGCAAGATATGTGTATTTGTTGGCGCGCCGTTACAAGGGCAAACTCGATTCCAATGCCGACACGTTCATCGGCCATATCCTCGACTGGACCACTCGCATGCAGGGGGTGGTCAACGACCTGTTGGCTTATTCGCGCGTGGGTTCTGAGGGTAGAGATTTCGCGCCGACCAACTGCAAGGCCGTGTTTGACCGCGCCATCGCCAATCTGAGAGAGGCTATTGAGGGGAGTGGTGCTGCAGTGAGCCATGGTGCTCTGCCGACTGTGATGGCCGATGAGTCACAACTGATTCAGCTGTTTCAGAACTTGATAGGCAACGCTATTAAGTTCCACGGCGAGGAGTCACCGGGCGTTCATGTCTCGGCCGAAAGAATTGAAAAATCCAAAATCCGCAATCTGCAATCCGCAATCCGAGATCCGCAATCCCTTCGGGGCGTAGGCACCTCAGGGCCGGAGGCCGAAATCCAAAAGGGGTGGTTATTCTCCGTGCAAGACAATGGCATTGGCATTGATCCAGAGCACTCCGAGCGTATCTTCATGATCTTTGAGCGCCTGCACAGCGAGGCCGACTATCCTGGAACCGGTATTGGTCTTTCGATCTGCAAAAAGATTGTGGAACGTCACGGCGGGCACATCTGGGTGGACTCTGAGCCCGGAAAGGGTTCGACATTCTACTTCACAGTCCCAGTGGCGGAAGGGATGAATAGTAAGTAGTCAGATCATCGGAAGGCCGTTGAGATTCCCTTGATGGAGGAAAACCCGAGGGATATCCGCCCCATAGAAAAAGCCCTCACAGAGAATAAGGTTCACACCCCCCCTGAACGTGGTCAAACATGGCGTGCAGGCCATGGCCCAGCTCCGCTGAGAAGGCAAGTATTCCGATGCGCCTCGTCTAAACCAAGCCCTGCTTTTTTCTCTCTTGTAAACATCGTTCTTCTCTGCCAATATATGCCCATCAAGCCGCTAATTTCCAAACCGCGTGGGTTAGACGGGTCGTCAGCGGCGACGCGCTTCTACTCACCAATGGCGAAAGGGTCAGGCTGATTGGGGTAGATACGCTGGAACTTCGTGAATGCAAGAAACTTTACCGAGACGTCAAAGAGTCGGGCAGAGCAGATTGCTACCCAACTACCGGGCATGGTATTCCTTCGGCTGTTTGGATATTCAATGGGCCTTTGAGGAAAGGATATCGCCTGTGAAACATTTTGTATTATCCCCCGAACAGGAGCGGGTCCATGATGGCCTGATTAGTTGGTTCCAGCATTACGGAGATGAGGGGTATCGCAATTATATTACGGTCGGCGGTTATGCGGGTACTGGAAAAACCCATTTGGCCACCGGCTTAAGGATATCGCTAAGAGATCTCAATCGGGCCATGCGTGTCGGGTTCTGTGCCTTCACGGGGAAAGCATCCTCCGTGTTGAAGGAAAGATTGGAATCGATGGGAGGCCTGTATGAAGATGATTACGTAGGCACCATCCATGGCATGATTTATAGACCAATCATAGAAGAGGATGAGAGTGGACGGCAGAAAATAGTAGGGTGGAAAAAGCGCTCAGAATTGTCCTATGGCGTGATTATTCTGGATGAGGCCTCCATGGTGAGCTTAGACCTGTGGAAGGATCTGACATCATACGATATTCCCATCATCGCGGTGGGTGACCATGGACAATTGCCACCGATAGGAGACAGGTTCAGCATTGTCAATTGCCCTGACCTGGTTCTCAATGAAATCCACAGGCAGGCATTGGATAGTCCGATAATCAGATTATCCGTTGAGGTTAGAACGAGAGGCGAAATTCCCTTCGGGACATTTGGGAAGGAGGTGTATAAAATGCGTCAATCGAGTCCCGATTTCAATGATTTGTTCGAGAGCCTTGATTTCTCACAGCCGGCCATAGTTACCCTGTGTGGAATGAACTGGACGAGACTTCAACTCAATAGGCAAATTCGGAAGAAGCTTGGATATTATGGCCAGATACCAGGTGAAGGGGAGCGGATAATCTGCTTGAAAAATAACCGTCACACGAAGCTGATGAATGGCCAATTGGGAACTCTCGGGAGTATCAGTTTGTGTGTACCCCCTGAGATCTATGAGGCAGTCATTGAAATGGACAGTATGCCAGAGCCCTACCAGACCCTGATACACGGCTGTTGTTTCGGGGAAAAGGAATACGACGGATACTATAATGAGGTCTCGCCCAAGAAGGTAGAGCAGATCCTAAATGATACGGGGTACCCTGCCGTTGACCTGTTCGATTTTGGATATGCCATCTCTGTTCATCGGAGCCAGGGATCGGAGTGGGATAGTGTGCTGCTTTTTGAAGAGCGATCTCAGTATTGGGATGCTGAATTCTATAGGAGGTGGCTCTATACCGCGGTCACCCGGGCAAAGGACAGATTGTTCGTTATAGCAAAGGATTAGAGAAGAAAAATAGGGCGGGCCCAACTCTGATTATTCTATAGTTTCTGCCGCAAATCAATAGCCTCACCAAAGCACCCCGCCTTTCAATCGTTACCTCCAACGGACCCATACTATTTTCCGAAACCTGGTGGCGATCCTTGAAATCACCCTCTCCCCACTGGCTATGTTCAAAATAAGCCCCTAAAGTCCGAAGAAGATCGTAATCAGCAGGGTGTCGGTTCAAATCCGACCGTCGGCTCCAATGATTTTGAGGACTTACAAGCCTCCCGCCTGATTGACTGTCCCCAGATTCTATAGTTTTTGTATAGTTGGGCTCTGATCCAGGAGTTTTTCCAGGACAGAAACCGCTCTGGCCTTGTGGCCTGGAGCAAGATGGGCAATAAGCCACCGTAGTACGAAAAAACAACTTTACCTGTCGAATCATAATGCGGACAAAAGATGGTAGACATATACACGAACTTAGGGAATAATCTGATCAATGTTGGGTTAATGCCCAAATCAGGAAAGTAGAAATGGTTTAACTGGGTGAATTAGCTATGAAGATTGGGGCCTTTGAGTTCAACTTGAGAGAGTTGGCCGGATCCATGGGTGACTTCGGCACACCCTTCCCTTTGGCAATCGGCTATATTGCTGTATGTGGTCTCAACCCAGCAGGACTCCTGGTAATGATGGGACTGGCAAACATTGTTACTGCCTTTGGGTACCGGATTCCAATGCTTGAGGGCTTCGTAAAAGTCCAACTTCTGCGTTGCACTACATCCTTCGTCACTGCAGCGTACTGTAAGTACGCCTCATTCCTCAGGATTTGCGCGCCTTGAATTTGGAGCTTTTTACTTTGCCATCGAATTTTGACTTTTTACGAGATCATCAATGCTTACTTAACCTATGAAAGTACTTGCCGTAGTCGCCATCACTCAGCAGTGGTCTCCATCGGTGGTTTATGCTTCTGGATTCGCCATGGGCCTTATCTGGTTGCTTTTCGGAGCAACTGGTATCATGGGTTGGATTGGGAGAATAACTCCCAATTCCGTTATCCGGGGTACCCAGGTTGCCCTCGGTGCGCCCCTGGCTTTCGATGCGTTCAAAATGAGCAATTCAATCATGGATAGAAATCGGCTCGAATAGTCAACGAGTGGGGGGATTACGGTACCGAAAACCTCCTTTGGGAGGTGAAGCAGAGCCTCAATATTGCTCGATTAACCGGCTTAAGGGGGGCATCTTCAGGGAGGGGAATCCTACCTATGAAGTGGAAAAGATTGTCCAGGGCGCTGAGGTGGGTGAAGGGGACCAGGATGAGTGCAACTCTTCTGCTGAGAGAGGGCCTGAAGAGAATTAGCGACGGAAAGATTAGGAGGTAACCTTTATGAGAACTGAAGAACTTATCTTTAGCCTGGTTGGGGGGGTGGGACTCTTTTTCATTGGGATGAGCTTCATGTCCGAGGGGCTCCAAAACGTCGCGGGGAACAGGCTGAGGAGGATCCTGGAGGCTCTCACCAACAACCGGGTGGTGGCGGTTCTTGTGGGGCTCGGTGTCACCTCCATCATCCAGAGTAGCAGCGCCACCACGGTGATGACCGTCAGCTTTGTCAACGCAGGCCTCATGACCTTAAAGCAGGCCATCGGGATCGTGCTGGGGGCCAACATCGGGACCACCGTTACCGCGCAGATCATCGCCTTCAAAATCCACCACTATGCTCTGCCCGCCATAGGACTGGGGGTAGGATTGCGGCTCTTCGCCAGATCCGGCATGTGGAGGTCCATGGGAGAGGTCATCATGGGGTTCGGGATGCTCTTCTATGGCCTTACCATTATGAAGGACGCCATGGGTCCCTTGAAGGATTCCCCAATGGTCAGGGATCTCTTTATCAAGTTCGACGGCAACCCCCTCTTGGGGATCCTGGTGGGGACCATCGTCACCGTCTTGATGCAGAGCAGCAGCGTTACCATCGGGATTACCATGACCCTGGCGGCCTCGGGGTTGCTCTCCTTCCACGGGGCCGTGGCCTTGGGTTTGGGGGGCAACATTGGTACCACCGTCACGGCCCAGTTGGCCAGCATTGGTACTAACACCAGTGCCAGGAGAACTGCCCAGGCCCACACCCTCTTTAACGTTATCGGGGTCTTCTACATCTTGTTGGTCTTCCCCTACTTCATCAAATTGATCGACTCGTGCACCCCGGGAAACCCGGACCTTTTTATCAAGACAGCGGCGCAGGCCGAGATGTTTGGTATGGAGTTGGGCGATAAGCCCTATATTGCGCGCCACATCGCCATTGCCCACACCCTTTTCAATGTTGTCAACACCTTGGTGTTCTTGCCCCTTCTGGGACCCTTGACCAGGATATCGAGCTGGATGGTTCCCCAACGGAAGACAGAAGAAGAGTTTCATCTCCGATATCTCGACGCGAGATTTGTGGCCTTCCCCCCTATGGCTATAGAGCAGGCGAGGAGTGAGGCCGTGAGGATGGGGGAGATCTCGGTAGCCATGGTCGATGAGGCCATGGGAGCATTTTTTGCCAACACCACCAAGGGGATTGAACTGGCGAGGAAAAAAGAGGAGGTCGTAGACCTCCTGCAGCGGGAGATTATCTCCTTTCTGACCAAAACCGCGCAGAGTCCACTGCCACCAGCGGACTCCAGGGAGATCAACTCTATTATCCATATGGTGAACAACATCGAGAGGATCGGTGATCATGCGGAGAACTTCTGCGACTTGGTGGAGAGAAAGGTCAGGTTGAAGCTTCCTTTTACGGAGACGGCCGTGGAAAACATCAGGGAGATCTACTCCGTGAGCCGCGAATTCCTCGTATTGGTGGTCAATGGAATAAGGGAAAGGACCCGGGATATCAAACCAGAGGCCGATGCTTACGAGGAGAAAATCAACTTGATAGAGGACACCCTGAGAGGGGGACATATAAAGAGGCTCAACGAAGGAATCTGTGGAGTTGACCCCGGTCTTGTCTTCATCGATATGCTCACCAACTTTGAGAAGATCGGGGATCACTGTTTCAACATCGCCGAAGCGGTAGTGGGGATAAAATGAGCAGGGCCACAAGGGTTTGAACAGCAAAAGGGTTCTCTTCATCTGTCTGAGCTTTCTGGTGGATCTAACTCTTACCCTCACTTCTTGAAGGCCATCATGGGCAGATATTGCTATATCCATACTGGCTGGCTGATACAAAAAGTCCTGGAGGATGTCCAAACTGCAACCATTCCGGAACATGCTGTTCGGCAGCACCAAAAACTTAGGAGGTAAGTAAAACGAGGGTGCCTTCACGATGGTCAAGAGGCTGGCCAAGAAGGTGGGAATCCTGATTGATATCTCCTCGGGCGCAGCGTTTTGGGTGACCCCGGGAGTGCCCCAAAGGGGGGTAATAGCGGGAAGTTCTTCGTCGTAACCGTCCCCAGTTGTGGGGAAAAATACCTCTCTACTCCCCTTGCCGGGGAAGTTTAACGTATTTAAGACCTTAAGCCTTGGGGGGCTATTCAATCGGCAGGTTGTTGAATTTCCCTGTTTCTCAAGGGATGTCTCAACTTCCTCAGGGCTCTCTCTTCAATCTGGCGTACCCTTTCCCTGGAGATACCGAACTGCTTTCCAACTTGTTCCAGAGTATAATCCGTTCTTTCCCCAATCCCGAACCTCATCCTCAGGATCTTTTGCTCCCTCGGTGTCAGTGTTGATAATAACCTCTGGGCTTGTTTGGAGAAATCAAGGCTTTCAATGAAGTTTTCAGTGGCCAACTCGGAGTCCTCGTTGGGAATAAGATCTTGGAGGCGTCCATCGTCATCCCCAATGGGTGTCTCAAGGGATAGAGGCTCTTTGGCCAGTCCCATAACCTTGGAGACCGTCTTTAGGGGGAGGCCGCTTTTTTTGGCCATCTCCTTGGAAGTGGGATCCCTTTCCAACTCCTTCGTAAGGACATTGAAGGCCTTTGCCAGTTTACTTCTGCTTTCCAAGAGGTGATTGGGAATCCTAATGGTTCGAGATTTATCGGAGATTGCCCGGGTTATCGCCTGTCTTATCCACCAGGAGGCATAGGTGCTAAATTTGTACCCCTTGGTATAATCGTATTTGGATACGGCTTTGATGAGTCCCAAATTCCCCTCTTGAATTAGGTCCAAAAAAGTGAGGCCCCGGTTCATATAGGCCTTAGCGATGCTTACCACCAATCGTAAATTGGATTGAATCATCTCCCTTTTGGCCCTTCCCACCTCCGATTCGGCATTCTTGATTTGTGTCAGGGCTTCGAGCGTTTCCCCTCTAACGGGATTTGATTTGTCCTTCTTCTTTGCCGTATCCTCTAACTTCTGGATGATCCGGGCGATATACTCCTCTTTGGCTTGGACGATCTCTCGGGGTTTTATACTCCCTTCCTCGAGCTTTTCCCCCAGAGAGGCCAGTTCATTTCTCGCCTGGGGAAGCTTGAGGATAAGGTCGCGAATGTTATCTTCACCTTTTCTGATGGTCTTGGAGAGCTCTATTTCCCTATCCCGGGTGAGGAGGGAAATTTTTTGCATCTCCTTGAGATAGGCAAAGGTAATATTTTCCGAGCTTGAGGTGCCGATCTTCCCTTGGGCCCCCTCGTTGCGATCAGAGGAGGTGTCGCCCTTTTCCATCTGTGGTTCGCTGCCTGTGCATTGGATGAATCCAGTCAATTCATTGACTGAAGATGGACCGGCTTCATTGAGCCCTATAAAATCGGCCAGATGGCCGTAGGCCAAAAACCTTCCCCTCTTTTTTACGCCTATCAAGCCTTTTACACTTTTGTTGCCCCTCTTCAATATCAACTCCCCATCTCCTCTGGTGATTCACTTTTAGATGATAATCATTATCATTACCATTAGTATAATAGACATTTACGTTAATGTCAAGATTTTTCCCCCTTCATTGGGAAGGTAAGCATATAACCTTTTAAGTTCTG
Organism: Pseudomonadota bacterium; assembly: GCA_030608745.1. Taxonomy (GTDB): domain Bacteria; phylum Desulfobacterota; class BSN033; order WVXP01. The sequence continues at coordinate 10,948 of JAUWDQ010000056.1, forward strand.
CCAAAATAACCTCGAAGTATACTTTAATAATTGACAAAAGTCAAGAATTTTTTCAAAATTTTTTTCCTCAAATATGATGTATAACAATGGGATCTTACACAGTCGGGGGGAAAAGCTCGATGGTCAGTTCACCTGGCATATTCCCATCATCAAGGTGAATAAACCCTCTGCTTTTCGGAAATGACTGCCTGTTCAGGGAATATTGGGCTAGGGCGGCCATAGACCTATTGACCATTGGCCACATTTGGGATACATAAATATCTTTATGAAAATACTCCTCATATCCCCGGAAAGAAAACGAAAAGGAAACGAGGCCTTTCTCTTCAAATTAGGGTTTCTCAACCTTCCTTATATCGCCGCCCTTACCCCGAGAGATGTAGAGGTTAAAATCGTAGACGAGGCCTATGAAGCTATCGATTATGATGAGAAGGTGGACCTAGTGGGGCTCACTGCTCAAACCCCTGTTGCTCCCAGGGCCTACCAGATTGCCTCCGAGTTCAGAAGGAGGGGAGTTCCCGTAGTTATGGGTGGAGTACATGCGTCCATGCTTCCCGAAGAGGCCATCCAATATGTGGACAGCGTCGTCGTCGGCGAGGGGGAGATCTCTTGGCCTCAAGTGATACAGGATTTCAAAAGGGGGGAGTTAAAGTCCTTCTATCGAACCACGACTAAGGTAAACATTAGCGAACTTCCCATTCCTAGAAGGGATCTCCTCAATGGAACCCACTATTTCCCCCTGAAGCTCCTGGAGACAAGCAGAGGGTGTCCCCATAAGTGCGATTTCTGCGGCGTTTCAAAGTTCTTTGGCAACCGGTATCGAAGTCGCCCTATGGAGGAGATTGACAGGGAACTTCGAGTCCTGTTCTCCAAGGGTCCCGCAATGAATCCCATAGGTAAGCGGTTTTTCTCCCTGGTCAACAAAGATTTACCATATTTCCTGAAACGAAGACTTCTCTATATCATCGACAGCAACGTAGTCCCAAATCGACGATTTGCGAAGGACCTCTTCACCCTGCTCAAGGAGTATGACCTTTTGTGGTGGGGGCACGCCCCCGTTTCCGTCGGATATGATGAAGATCTGCTAAAATTGTTCTCCGAAAGCGGATGTATCGCCTTGAACCTCGGTTTCGAATCCCTTTCCCCAAAAAATCTAATGGCGATGAAAAAGGATTTCAATAAGCCCAAGAGATACGATGAAGCAGTAGAGCGAATTCACGACCACGGGATTGGGATCATGGGGACATTTATCGTGGGCCTGGATGACGATGACGGAACGGTCTTCGATCAGATCACCGATTTCGTCATTCACAACAAGCTCGATTGGGCTCTTACCTTCATCATGACCCCTTGTCCGGGAACGGATTCCTTCCTTCGATTGAAGAAGGAGGGCCGAATTCTGACAAGGGACTGGGAGAAATATGATTCCCTGAACGCCGTCTATCAGCCCTTGTTGTTTTCCCCAGAGGAGTTAGAAAGGGGGTTGCGAAGAACGTGGAAAGCAGTCTTCTCCCTTCCCTCCATCTACAGGCGGATCATCAAGGGGCCCCGGATTCATCCCCTTTTTT
>JAUWDQ010000272.1 GCA_030608745.1 Pseudomonadota bacterium
ACAACTCTCATTTTCTCTCTCCGACTCATTACCCACTGTGACCATTTCGCGTTTCATTTCATCAAGACGTTAGAACAGCTGTGAATTACATGAGCCCGTGAAATTCGCTTTTTACCACCGCCGAATAGACCATGTTAGTCAAGCTTATGTAATCAAATACCGGCAGACTTACAGCCTCCTGAATGGACTTACCATATGGGGGCATGTTTGCACACTCCAGCACCAGCGCCCCGATCTCGGGATTATTATTCACCAGTTTTTTTGCCACTTCCACTAGGTCATCTCTCGGTCTCTCCGGATAGAGGAATTCCAAGTTTTCCGTAATGGGCTTAAAACCCTCGCTGTTCTCCATGCCTGCTATCACTACAGGGATATGTCCTGCACCTGCCGCCTCAAGATGCTTACTCCCTAGACCTCGAGGGCTGCCATCGGCAGTGATCACCCCAATAATCTGGTCTTTCCGCAACATCCTGTAAACAAGAGGAATCTGAAGTAAGCTGGATGAGAAAACAGGGATATTTACAGAATCTGCCATCATGTCTTGGTACAAAATGAGAAATCCGCAATTTGAAGTGATTGCCCTTACACCCGCTTGCTCCAATTCCTTTGCAGCCTCGATAAAGGGCTCCACAAACTCTACATCCCCTTTGAAGAGCCTCCACCGGGTGGAGACATCGAGGCCCCTCACGATGTGAAATCTTACGGGAAAGTCAAAGGTCGTGGCATTCCCCATCTCTCCGGGTATCCGGGGAAATGTTCTCTCGTTCATAATTATTCCCATAACTTCGCCGAAAGTATTCCTTCCTCCTCTGACTGGTTTCATTGTATCGTCATGCCTCCCTTCCTCAGTCGAAACGAGCTTAGCAATTGTATGATACCCCGTAATTTCTTGTCAACCCTGGTTTTTTGTCATCTGCTATTTTGTCCGCAATAACGAGAGGTCCCTGAAAGAGAACGGCCAATTGTGGGCATAGTCTTGACAGAAGGGGTAGGGATGATAAAGATGGGAGGAAGCAATTGCTTCTCAAATAGCAACTTATTCTATGGGACAGGAGGATGGGATGAAACTTGAGGAACTTGAGGAAATCATCAAGGGCAGACGTTCCGTTCGTCGCTGGAAGGATCAAAACGTTTCAGAGGATTTGCTCCGCCGCGCTGTGGAAATGGCCACCTGGGCTCCCAATGGCGGCAATTTCCAGGGGTGGAGGTTCGTTGCCGTCACCAATCGAGAGCTTATTGTTCGGATGGCCGATGCCGTTCAGTCGGTAGCGGACAAAATTGCCTCATGGCCGGAAGCGAGCCAGTGGAAAGGGGACGCGGAGAGAATGCGCAAGCACGCCTCTTACTTCAGGAGTGCCCCGGCTTGTGTCGCAGTTTTTGTCCGTCAATATGAGAGCGTGGCGGATAAGATTTTAGCAGTTCGGGAGCCGTCTGACCCCGACGCAAGGGAAATTCGAGGGTTTCGAGGGATTGCCCCATCAGGTATACAGAGCGCTGCAGCGGCCATTACCACCTTATTGTTGGTGTTTCATGCCATGGGTCTCGGTGCGGTTTGGCTTGCTGCACCGCTTATTGCAAAGAGGGAGATTGAGGAATTGTTGTTCATACCAGAAGGGATGGATTTGGTCTCTCTTGTTGCGGTGGGGCATCCTGACGAGCGCCCCCAGAAGGACCGAAAACCGGTTTCGGAAGTGGTCGAGTTCATCCGATAGCGATGAGTCGATTCGACCTGATCCTACCCCAGCAATGAAAATCCTCACGATATTGGGGATTGGTTTGTTTTCTTCGGTGAATTGCAGTCCGAGCAAACTCCCGTCTCAGCGCAGGGTGTCTTGCAGCAAGCCGTTTCGCGTTCGTCGGTACGGCTGGGTTCCAAGCCCGCTTTCGGGTTTGCTCCATATCCTTGACGATCTTATTGATCCTTCAAACTACGATTAACCACCATCCCTTTGGCGGACCTCTCTAAAAAAAGGTTGTATCAACCATTCGTTGAAGATTTCGTAAAAAGTCGGAATTAGACGGCAAAGAAAAAAGATCCAGATGCAAGGCGCGCAAATCCTGAGGAATGAGGCGTACATAGAAGTACGCTACAATGATTTACCCTGTTAAATATTTTCTTTGTTTGATGTTACTGTTTTCAAGCAGCTCCTATATCCCATCTCTGTTGATATGGCTGCCTTCAATTTAACAGGGCAGGGGATGCAGCGCAACGCAGCAGATGGACTTTTTACGAAGCCGTCATTCGTTGAAGACGGAAAGCCTATTGAGGGGGAATGCCGAATTCACATGGCACTCCTGTCTGGCAGAGCCCACAAGCATGGATCTCGATATCAAAGGTTTGCCTTATATAACGCCCCATCCTCTCGTGAACAAAGCTCCTGCATGCATTCTTGTCATGTCCCTTCTCCGTAATTGCCCCCACGGGGCAGCGGGTGGCACATTCCGTACACGTCCCCTCTCGATAAAAGAGGCAACAAGCTCCTCTTCCCTGATAAGGCCGCGGGCTTGGCTTCACGGGGAGATTTGTGACGACACTGCCACAACGCATTGCCATCCCCTTGGGCGTAATCAGTCCATCGGAGAGGCCGAAGTTTCCGAGCCCAGCGGCATAGAGGGCGTGGCGTTCCGACCAGTTGGATGCATACCCCACCCGGCTATTCTTTAGCGTGGTGAAGAGCGTGCTCTGAAAAGGGGCCACAGCCACATAACCCTTCTCCGTGAGTATAGAGACCACGTAATTCCGGAGGCCTTGGTTACATTCTTCTCCGTAGAGCCGGGTATGGGCCCACCGTCGAGAGGTGACCTTCCCTTGCATCCGGTTTTCCTTTCTGGTCCTTTTGGTAATGGGAAGCACCCATGCAATCACCCTCAGATCCCTCGCCCGAAGGTTCGGAGGAGCTTTCTCATCCAGGGTTAGCTTCACCCATTCCAGGGGAGTGTAGTGGAATTTCCCGATGACTCTCTTATACCTCCTGAAGAGGGGATCATCACCCCGGGCAAAACCCACCAGGGGTTCATCGTAGATCACTTCCCCATCCAAGGCCAATCGGTTGCTCTCACTTTCGGCGATAAAGGCCTTTATCCTCTCCTCTACCCACTGTTCGGGATGACCATCGATGCCGGATGCCTTTTTCCCGTGCATATTCCCTCCATTTCATGCTCCCATTGGTTACAGTTGGAAATCTCTCAAGGCCTTTTCTTATCAAAAGG
>JAUWDQ010000168.1 GCA_030608745.1 Pseudomonadota bacterium
GTATCCGAGGATGGGAAGATCATGCCCCTGGGTGTGAAGAAGGGAGACCGGATCCTCTTCGGCAATTATGCGGGGACGGAGGTGAAGATCGAGGGCGAGGAGCATTTGATCATGAGGGAGGAAGACGTATTGGGTGTAATCGAGAAATAAATTATAGGAAATGGAGGGATTAAAATGGCAGTCAAGGAACTCAAATTTGATCAAGACGCGCGCAATTCCATTCTCGATGGCCTTAACAATTTGGCCGACGCGGTAAAGGTTACCTTGGGACCCAAGGGACGAAACGTCATTCTGGAGAAGTCCTTTGGGTCGCCGGCAGTAACCAAGGACGGGGTGACAGTGGCGAAGGAGATCGACTTAGAGGATAAATTCCAGAACATGGGAGCCCGTATGGTCAGGGAAGTAGCCACTAAGACCAGCGATACGGCGGGTGATGGGACTACCACGGCCACGGTTTTGGCCCAGGCCATGTACCGGGAGGGTTACAAGGTAGTGGCCGCTGGTGCCAATCCCATGGATGTCAAGAGGGGCATTGACGCTGCGGTGGACACGGTGGTCGGGGAGCTAAAGAGATTGAGCAAGCCAACAAAGGATCAGCAGGAGATCGCCCAGGTAGGCACCATCTCATCTAACAATGATGAGACCATTGGCAACATCATCGCGGAGGCCATGAACAAGGTGGGAAAGGAGGGGGTGATTACCGTTGAGGAGGCCAAGGGGATGGAGACAACCCTTGATATTGTTGAAGGGATGCAGTTCGACCGAGGGTACCTATCGCCCTACTTCGTGACCGATCCGGAGAAGATGGAGGCGGACCTGGAGGAACCTTACATCCTGTTGCACGAGAAGAAGATCAGCAGCATGAAGGACTTACTGCCCATTTTGGAGCAGGTGGCAAAGTTGGGAAGCCCCTTCTTGGTGATTGCGGAGGAGGTAGAAGGGGAGGCCTTGGCTACCTTGGTGGTCAACAAGATCCGGGGAACCCTCAAATGTGCTGCGGTCAAGGCTCCCGGTTTTGGCGACAGGCGCAAGGCCATGTTGGAAGATATTGCCACTCTCACGGGTGGCCAGGTCATCTCCGAGGATCTTGGCGTCAAGCTGGAGAATGTGAGGATAGAGGATTTGGGCCGAGCCAAGCGGATACGCATTGACAAGGAAAACACGACTATTGTAGAGGGAATGGGCGAAAGTAGTGCTCTAGAGGGTCGAGTCAAGCAGATTCGCGTTCAGGTTGACGAGACCACCAGTGACTATGATCGGGAGAAGCTCCAGGAGCGATTGGCGAAGCTCGTAGGAGGCGTCGCAGTGATTAATGTGGGCGCGGCCACGGAGACGGAGATGAAGGAGAGGAAAGCTCGGGTGGAAGATGCCCTCAATGCCACTCGTGCCGCGGTGGAGGAGGGAGTTGTTGCTGGGGGTGGCGTTCCCTTCCTGAGGTGTTTGTCCGCTTTGGAAAAGATGAAGTTGCGGGGTGACAGGCAGACGGAGGTAAACATCGTCAAGCGGGCTTTGGAGGAGCCCATTCGCCTGATTGCAGACAATGCCGGTCACGATGGATCGGTAGTGGTGGAGAGGGTGAAGAAGGGGAAGGGTGCCTTTGGCTTCGACGCGGCCAAGGAGGAGTTCACGGATCTGATGAAAGCCGGCATTATCGATCCCACAAAGGTTGTGAGATTGGCCCTTCAGAATGCGGCCAGCGTGGCATCGTTGATGATTACCACCCAGGCTATGGTAGCGGAGAAGCCGGAGAAGAAAGCCCCCATGCCGCCCATGCCTCCAGGAGGTGGGATGTATTAACCCCGGTAGATGATTCGAGAACCAATGCCAAAGGTGGGAGCAGCTTCCATGCTCCCCCCTTTGGCTCACTATCTCATGTTTCCAATTAACACGAAAAAAGAGCCTCAACTAGACCTTTTGCATCCCGGAGATGGAGAAACCGTTAAAACAGAAGGTCCCTGATTTTTATAGGAACTACTTTTATAATCGTTTAATTTTATTGAAAAATAGATATCCCAGCAGGGGAGCCCCATGTTCCTTCGCCCCAAAGCCTGCGAAGTGACCCTTTGGGGGTTCGTAGGTGTGGAAAATCTACCCCTTCCAGCCGAGTTTCGGTACTGCCGTTATGCGGTGCTGCAGTTTGGAGGATAGAATTACGCTCAGGAACAAGGGAATCCCCAGAAAATTCAGGAAACTATTTTAGAGGGTTGACTTATGGGCAATTATACGGTAAATTTCTTCAACTTTGCCTCGGGAAAAATCAAGGAGTGGACCAGGGAGAGAAGACATGGTTTAGTTCGGGCCTTTCCGAGCTCAGTGAAGAGGAGGTCAGGCCCTATTTCGAGGGAAAAGGGCGAAATGGCCGAAACAGAGAAGTGAAAGGGGGAATTCCTAATGAGGAGGTCAAAGCTGAGTCAAATCTTTTTCACTCTTTTCGTTGTAGCAATGGTAGGCTGCCTTATCGGTCCTTCCTCGGTGCCAGGGGCGGAAGAGGAGGGCAAAAAGGATGATAGGCCGCCGAGGTCCATTGCCATGGCCCCGGAATACCCCGGCGTCATCATACCCCCTGGCGAAGACGTTGAGATGGACCTGATCCTATACAATAAGGGTAAATCAGACGAAATCATCGATGTCAGTATCACATCAATACCCAAAGGCTGGAAGGCCAGGGTAAAGACCTATAGATTTACCGTTACCGGGGCTCACGTGGAGAACGGTGAATCGACGCGCCTCACCTTCTTTGCCGAACCGGAAAAGAAGGATGTAAAACCTGGGAAATACGTTTTCAGAGTCGAAGCGCGAACCCAAGATGGGGCATTCACATCGAAACAAAATATCGTCGCTACGGTTTCCGAAAAGGCCGAAAAGGAAAAGGAGAAGATGGTAACCGTCACCACCTCATATCCGGTTTTGCGCGGACCAACGGATGCCACCTTCGAGTTTTCCCTCGAGGTGGACAATAAACTGGATAAGGACAAGGTATACAACCTTATCTCCAAGGGACCGGAGAACTGGGAGATCAATTTCAAGCCCGCGTATGAGGATAAGTTTATCTCCAGCGTCCGACTCGAAAAGAATCAGAGCAAGAGCGTGGCAGTGGAGGTGAAGCCCTACCGGTTGGCCGAAGCGGGGGAGTATCCCATCAATGTCCGGGTCGGTTCTGCCGATGCGAAGGCCGAGGCGAAGCTGACTGTCAACCTCACGGGGACATATAAGCTGGAAGCTGGCACTCCAACGGGCCTTCTTTCCCTGGAGGCCCAGAAGGGAAAGGACGCCAATTTGTCCATCTACGTGAAGAATACCGGCTCTGCCACCAACCACAACATCAAGTTCATATCCATCAAGCCGGAAAACTGGAAGGTGGAGTTCGAACCCGAGAAGATCGAGGCCTTGAAAGCGGATGAACTGAAGCAGGTGGAGGTTACCATTACCCCTGCCGAGGAGGCATTGGTGGGCGACTATTCCGTGATCCTCAACATCGATGGGGAAAAGGACCAGAAGACCATGGAAATGAGGGTGACGGTGAAGGCCTCAACGGCATGGGGATGGATAGGCATCGGCATTATCCTTCTGGTGATTGTGGGACTCGGCGGACTGTTTACGTGGCTGGGGAGGAGATAAAATGGCCACCCAAACAGTTATCGAGACGAGGGAACTCTCCAAATACTACGGGCAACAGGCGGCGGTAGATAGTCTTACCTTGCAGGTCCAGGAGGGTGAGATCTTCGGCTTTCTCGGCCCCAATGGTGCCGGCAAGACTACAACAATCCTCATGCTCCTAGGACTCACCGAGCCGTCAAAAGGGGAGGCCCTGGTGTGTGGATTCAACCCCACCCGGGAACCCCTCAAGGTGAAGCGGCTGGTCGGTTATCTGCCGGAACACGTGGGCTTTTATCGGGATATGAACGCACGGGAGAATCTCCAGTACGTGGCGAGGCTCAACAAAATCCCTCACCAGACCTCCTCCGATAAAATCGATGAGGCCCTTGACACCGTTGGGCTCTCCGAGGACGCGGAAAGGAAAGTGGGAACCTTCTCCCGGGGAATGACTCAACGCCTGGGCATCTCGGAAGTGCTCATCAAGGATCCAAAGATCTGTTTCCTCGATGAACCCACCCTTGGCCTGGACCCCGATGGCGCCATACGGATGATCGAGCTCATTCAATCCCTGAGCCGCGATAGGAAGATTACCATGCTCATTTGCTCCCACAACCTGGATCAGATGCAGAAGATCTCCCATCGGGTGGGCATCATGATCAAGGGAAAGCTCGTTGCCGTGGGCCCGATGGAAGATCTGGCGAAGGAGAAGTTAGGGGTGGACAAGGAAAAGTACACCCTGGAGCAAATCTACATGAAGTATTTCCATGAGGTGTAACTATGGGTAGATTCTCTATTCCGACGAAAACTTTAGGGAAAAATCTGCGTGAATTATTCTCCGAGGGGATCGATACCCGCGGGCTCCTGGTCGTCTTCAAGAAAGAGCTGGCGGATCATTTCAGCAGCTACCGGTTTGTCATCCTCTTCGCCCTCATCGCCATGGTGAGCCTCATCTCCACATACATGACTGGTATTAGCCTGCGGGAAGAGCTCGAGGGGATCGCCAAGCCAAAGCTCGTGTTTTTGATGCTCTTCACAAGAGGGTCGTTATCCCTTGCTTGGTTCGTGGCTTTTCTCTTTCCCCTCATCGGTATCGTACTAGGCTTCGACTCCATCAATCGAGAAATAAGCACTGGGACGATGAGCAAGCTGGTCTCCCAACCCATATTTCGGGACTCCATTATCAACGGCAAATTCCTCGCCGGCATAACAACCATTGCCATCATGCTCGTCTCCATCGTCCTCGTCATATCCGGGCTCGGACTTCGGGTATTGGGCGTGGTCCCTGGCATTGAAGAGGTCTGGCGAATCATCATCTACCTCATCATCAGTATCATTTATGTCTCCTTCTGGTTGGGAATAGCACTGCTGTCGTCCATCGTCTTCCGCAACATTGCCACATCGGCCCTGGCATCGATAGCTATCTGGGTATTCTTCTTCTTTTTCACCTTAATCGGACCCGCCACCTTGGCCAATGCCGTTGCACCTGTCAGTCAGGCCGGTTCGGACTCCGAGGCCATTATCCGGCACGCTCAGATCCAAGAGGGGGTAAGGTTGTCCTCCCCCATGGGACTCTACAGCGATGCCACTGCCACCGTGATGAATCCTATGCAGAAAACCACCAAATCCCTCGTTTTGATGGGTCCCATGGAGAGAATGTTATCATCCCGGTTTCAGAATCCCCTCCCGATAGGCCAGAGTATTCTCGTGGTATGGCCTTATATCGTCTCCCTGATCGCTATTACCCTGGTGTGCTTCGGCTTTTCCTATGGGGTTTTCATGCGGCAGGAGATCAGATCCGTTTAACGTGTGGCTCTGTTGGTGGGGCTGGAGTGGACTTCAGCGGTTTCCCGCCCGCTTTAATTCCCTTCCGTAGTGGGCAATCCACTCCTCTACGTCGAGATACTTCATGGTCTTGACGTCGTAGCGTTTCCCAGCCCATGGGGGCCTCTTCCCCTCACTCCCCTTCACCTCTTCCATAATGGCCTCGAGGAGTCTGTCGATCTGATCGTCGGAGAAACGGAATTCCTGGGCCAGGGCAATTGCCCCCTGAGCATTTCGAAATTCCGTGATATACTGCTTGAGGGCGGCTTCCTGAAGCTCTTTATTCCTCTCCTCGGGTTCTTCCTGCCCCTCAGCCATCGATGCAGCGGCGGCATGATTTCTTCGTTCTATCTGTTCTCTTAATAGGGCCTCTCGCTCCCTATCTTCCATCTCCCTCCCTCTTGGAATCG
>JAUWDQ010000217.1 GCA_030608745.1 Pseudomonadota bacterium
GGGGGCACAATCGCTCTTGAGATCTGTCTCAAAAGCCAATCCTTCCCTCTGAGACAGAACGGCAATGCCATGATCACCAATGGGCCCACTGAGGATGACCTTGTCCGAGGCCTTTGCATTGTTCCCGGAGATGTCCACGCCATCTTGAACCAGCCCCACCCCCGTTGTGTTGATATAAACTTTGTCGGCCTTTCCCTTTGGAACCACTTTGGTGTCTCCAGCGATAATGGAAACGTTGGCTTCCCGGGAGGCCGCCGCCATAGAGATCAAAACCCTCTCCAGGTCGGCCAATTCGAACCCTTCCTCGAGGATGAATGCCGCCGAGAGAAACAGGGGTTGGGCACCCTGGACCGAAAGATCATTCACGGTTCCATTCACGGCAAGCATTCCGATATCGCCGCCGGGGAAGAAAATCGGATCGACCACATAACAATCGGTGGTCAGGGCCAACCGGCCGGGCGGGAAATCTACGACGGCGCTGTCATCCATTCTTTCCAGGAAGGGATTGACAAATCTCGGGAGGAAATGGCTTTCGATAAGCTCTCGCGAGGCTCGACCGCCCCCTCCGTGATCCAGAGTAACCTTCCCCTTCTTCATACCCTGGTCTTCCCTGCTTGCCACCTTTCTGAGGTCGAATACTTGTAGTAGGCGGCACACGTACCTTCGGAGGAAACCATGCAGGCGCCAACGGGGTTATCTGGAGTGCATACCTCTCTGAATAAGGAGCAATCCGGGGGTCCCTTGAGACCCCTGAGGATATCTCCACAGAGGCAGCCGGGGGGCTCTCTCCCTTTAACCGGGGGAATGTCGAAGCGGCGTTCCGCATCAAAGTCGCTGTAAGAGGGAACGACATTCAGGCCGCTTCTGGGGAGTGGACCGAGTCCTCTCCAGATGGAATCACACGGCTCGAAGACTTCCTCCAAGACAGCCCTGGCCCTGGGATTTCCCCCAGGAGAAACTGCCCTGCGGTACTGAATCTCGACTTTGGATTCTCCATTTTCAATTTGCCGCACAAGGAGACCGATGGCTTGGAGGACATCGAGGGGCTCGAATCCGGTCACTACACAGGGGACGTGAAAATCATGCGCTATAGGCATGTACGGTTCTGTGCCAATGATCGTGGTCACGTGGCCGGGGCAGATAAAGCCGTTAATCTCAAGCTCTGGGGATTGGACCAATGCTTTCAGTGCTGGAGGTATGACCTTGTGCATCGACAATACGGTGAAGTTCCCGATCTGAGCCTCCTTGGCGCGCTGAATCACGGCCGCGATAGTCGGTGCCGTGGCCTCAAATCCCACACCGAGAAAGACTACCTGACGATCCCTATTTTGCTGCGCCATATGAAGAGCATCATAAGCCGAGTAGACCACCCGGATGTCGGCCCCCTCTCCCCGTTGTCTCAACAGTGAGGTCTCCGATCCAGGGACGCGGAGCAAATCGCCAAAGGTGGCGATGATGGTCTTCTTTTTTTGAGACAAGGCGATTGCGCGGTCGATCCCCTCGATTGAAGTGACACATACCGGACAACCCGGCCCGGAGACCAGGGTGATGTGATCGGGGAGGAGTTCCCGGATGCCATTTCGAAAGATTGTCACGGTGTGGGTACCGCACACCTCCATCAGTTTGATCGGTTTATGGGAAGTTTTTCTGATTTGGTCAACAAGGTGCTCAATACGGTCCGGATCTCTATATTCGTCAATGTACTCCATGATCAATATCGGTTTCGGAACCCGAGGAAAGAAAACCGGCCTCCTGAAAAAGGTTGAGGGTCTCCTTGGCCTCTCGCTCATCTATTCTGTGAATGGCAAATCCGGCGTGAACGATGACATAGTCCCCGGCCTTGATCTCCTCATCCAAGACATCTAAGTAGATACGTCGTGTTGTCCCGCTCAGGACCGCTGTTGCCACATTGCCATCAATCTCCCGAATTTGCATGGGGATACCCAGACACATCTCGCCCACTCCGTTCTCTATTGCCCCACTCGGGGAATCAGAGAAAAATCCTCGCCTTCCATATGTTTAAACCTCACTTCTCCCTATCCAGGACGGCATTTGCCACCATAATCTGCCCGAGGGAAATTCCGCCGTCATTCGTGGGAACCACACTGTGGGTGTAGACCTCAAACCCTAAGTCCAAGAGGACCTTTTCCAGCTCCGCCAGAAGGAAGGCATTTTGGAAAACACCACCGCTGAGGGCGACACGGTTCAGGTTGCGCCGATCCCGAAGCTTGATGCAAGTATCGGTGAAGAGTCGCACCAGGGTATTGTGAAACTTCCGGCTGATGGTTCTTCGATCAATTCCCTCAATGAGATCCGAAATTACGCCGCGAATAATGGGGCCATGGGGGATGATCAATTCTTCCCCTTCCTCACCGATTACGACTGAATAAGAGCCCTTGCCCCCACCCATTTCCATCTCAAGTTCAACGGCCGCCTGTCCCCGATAAAAAGCCCGATCCCTCAAGCCCAGCAGTGCAGCAACGCCGTCAAAGAGCCGGCCGCATGATGAGGTCTGGGGAGAGTTGATATTCTTTTCGATCATGGTCAGGATAATCTTGGCCTTCTTTGGATCGAGGCGCTTGACAAATTCTATGGGGAGATCGAAGAGGCCCTTCCCAAAGGCATGGTGGAGATACTCCAGAGCCATGCGCCAGGGCTCACGGATCGCCGCTTCTCCCCCGGGGAGGGAAACGTTCTGGAAGTGTCCGACCCGCTCAAAGGAATGGAAATTGGTCAAAAGAATCTCTCCCCCCCAAACAGTGCCATCCGTCCCGTAACCGGTTCCGTCCATAGCAAGGCCAATCACCGGTCCTGTTATGCCGTTTTCTGCCATGCAACTGGCGATATGAGCGTGGTGGTGTTGAACACCTACCTTCCTCACTCCCGTTTGCTTGGTCGCATATTGGGTGCTTAAATAATCGGGGTGGAGGTCGTAGGCGATCACCTCGGGATCGATTTCGAGTATGGCCTTGAGGTGATCGATCGTCCTTTCAAAGGCCTCAAAGGTCTCCAGGTTTTCCAAGTCTCCCACGTGCTGGCTGAGAAAGGCATTGTTGCCCTTGCCCAGACAGACCGTGTTGGCGAGAAAAGGGCCGCAAGCTAAGGTCGGTCGGATGCCCCGGTCGAGGGTGACGGGTACGGGGACGTACCCCCTGGACCGGCGAATCATTCGCACCTTTTGACCCAGCACTCGAACCACCGAGTCGTCATTCCGGAGATAGATATCACGGTTATGAACGAGGAAGTAATCCGCGATCCCGGAAAGGCGCCTGAATGCTTCCTTGTTATCTATGGCGATGGGTTCCTCGCTGATATTGCCGCTTGTCAGTACCAGCGCAAGGAACCCCTCTTGGAGGATCAGGTGGTGAAGCGGGGCATAGGGAAGCATCACCCCGAAACAGCAGCTCCGGGGGGCTACCTCCGAGGAGATGGCATTCTGTTCCTTTTTCCGGAGCAAAACGATAGGGCTCTGCGGAGACTGTAAAACCTGAGCCTCAAGGGGGCTTACATAGGCATACTGCTCAATCCTCTCAATACTGGGAGAAATGAGTGCCAGGGGCTTCTCCTCTCTGTGTTTTCGCTCTCTGAGGCGTTCGACCGCTTTTCCATCGGTTGCGTCTACGGCCAAATGGAATCCACCAAGTCCTTTGATGCCGATAATTTTCCCTGACTTGAGAAGTTTACAGGTTTCTGAAATCGGGTCTACCCCTTCCACGGGTCTGTTGGAGCTTTGATAGAGGCGAACAATGGGCCCACACTTCCAGCAGGCGTTGGGCTGGGCATGGAATCTCCGGTCGACGGGGTCTTCATACTCCTTCCTACATTTTTCACACATGAGAAAGGACGCCATGGATGTTTTATCCCGATCATAGGGAATATCTTTGATGATTGTGTAACGGGGACCGCAGTTGGTGCAATTGATAAAAGGATATCGGTATCGGTGATCCCGGGGATCATTCATTTCCCGCAAACAATCATCGCAGACGCCCACATCCGGCGCAACCAGGGCAGATCGATGGGCTTGAACCAGGCTCTTTCGGATCACAAAATCCTTGTAATGCTGGGGAGGGAGGTACTGCCTCTCTATATGAACAATCCTTGCCAAGGGGGGTTTTCGGGTATGAATCTCCTGGAAAAAGTTTTCAATCTCTCCCAGCTCCCCTTCTACTTCGATGTCTACCCCCATGCTCGTGTTTGCGATGTACCCTCCCAACCCCTTTTTCTTTGCCAGCTGGTAGATGAAAGGGCGAAAGCCCACGCCCTGGACGATGCCGTTAATGATTGCCTTTGCCCGTTGAATCATCTCTTTTTAACCTTGATGGCTTCGTAAAAAGTCCAACTTCTGCGTTGCACTTCATCCCCTGCCCTGTTAAAAATTGAAGGCAGCCATATCAATTAGATATGGGATATAGAAGCTGCTTGAAAACAGTAACATCAAACAAAGAAAATATTTAACAGGGTAAATCACTGCAGCGTACTGTAAGTACGCCTCATTC
>JAUWDQ010000271.1 GCA_030608745.1 Pseudomonadota bacterium
GTCTTTGGAATAAAGATGTGAGATTCAGGTGGGAAATTCCCCAAGAGCTGACGATGAAATTCAATCGGGGTTGCACCCTTCCCTGACTGTCACGAAAACTGTAACCAAAATGTAACCGTCAACCCCAAATATACCCCTACCAAAACCAACCTAAGCCAACTCACCAATTTCGCTTAAATCCTTTACAGGCTTTGATTTTTGGCTTATAATGGGAATGGCAGCTATCGCTCGATTTTTGCCCGAAGGGATTAGGAATCCTCACTCCTGTGTATATGATCTAGCCAAAAGGATTGATATTGAGCTCTGTGCCTTGGATACATTTCAAAGGACCATTATCTGATGGAATCGTTTTTGCAGGAAGCCATCCGAGGACGAACAATGGTCGAATCCAAAAAGGATAGAAGAATAGAAAAGGATCGACGCCGAAAACCAACAGAACCCTCCAGTAGATATATGCTTTCCGGTCGTCGTCGATCCATTCGGAGGCGGGCAGACCGAAAAGACCATATATATGTCGACCTCTATGGCCATTACCTCCTCTTCTCCCTCCTCCTCATTATCTTGCTTTCCGTTTTGGACGCTTACTTCACGATCTTCCATGTTGAACAAGGGGCCCGGGAAATCAACCCCCTCATGGATTTCCTGATGGGCTATGGAAACATCTACTTCTTTGCCATAAAATACATCTTAACCGCATTGTGTATTTTTCTCCTTTGCATCTACAAGAATCTACTCATTACCAGGACAATCATCGTATGTACCTTGCTCTTCTACTTCACCGTTTTCGCAAACCACCTTTTTTTATTTTTTTCGAGATGAAATCCCATTAGTTCATGGTAAGTGGCAAGCCTCAGGGGAGGATATTGCTGCGTCAAAGGGCGCACAGCCCCGCCCCACATATTTTTGATCATAAAGAGGGCGCAATGGATTCTTAGGCTCTTTTGGGAGGATAGGGAATGAACAAGGCGATCAAGAATCCGATGACGGGCATAAGACCAATGGTCTTGAGGGCAAAGGGAACCCCCCAGAGGTCCGCCAGATATCCCAGAAGGGTTACCCCAATCCCCCCTGTACCGATGACAAAACCGACCATCAGGCCCGAGGCAACCCCCACATTGTGGGGTAACATTTCCTGGGCCATCACAATGGTCGGCGTGAAGTTGGAGACGAGAACGAGGCCCAAAATCCCCAGGATGATGATAGCGGGCCAGCCGGTGAAGTTGAGGAATGCAACGATCAGGGGGAATGTGATTCCCGTCGTAATCAGGAGGAAATTCTTATGACCCCATCGATCTGCCAAAGGGGCACCCAAGAGCGTGCCGATGGCTCCGGTAACCAGAAAGATAAAGACCAGTTTTCCCGCGTAGATGGCTTCCCCTTTCAGGTAATTTATATAGTAGAATGGGATAAAGACCATTAAACCTGCTTGGATCCAGGATCTCATGGTTACTGCCAGTATGAGCAGCAGGAGACCAAGTGCATTCCGAGAAGGGGCATGGGGCCTTACCGCTCCTTTCTGGCCCATGATGGACCTCTTGCCGGGAGAGGTTAACCATTTAAGGGAAAGCAAGAAAAGAATAACCGTCACAACCCCGGGAATGGAGAAGAAGACGGACCCCTTAAGTCCAAAGTAGGTAACCAGATAGGTAATCATTATGGGACCAATGGAAAAACCAAGATTCCCACCCACGGAGAAGATTGCCATTCCCGTCGCTTTTCTTTGACCGGTAAAAAAATGGGCAATCCGATAGCCCTCGGGATGATAGCTGGCCACCCCGATCCCGCTCAGGGCAACGAGAAGGAGGAGCATCTCATAATTCCGTGCAAACCCGGTCAGGGAAAATGCGATGGAGGCGAGAAAAATGCCCCCCGGAAGGAACCACCCTTGGGGATAGCGGTCCGAAAGATGGCCGAAAGCGGGTTGAATGATGGAAGAGGCCAGATTGGCAACGAGGAGGATAAAGCCGGCTTTGGCGTACGAAATATATAACGCCTCTTTGATAAAGGGAAGAAGAACGGGCACAGCCCCCTGATTGATATCCGTAACCATGTGGCCTAAGCTCAAGAGCGATAGGACCTTTTTGTCCATCTTCTTGATTTCCATGGGCGATCACTCTTTGGGAGCGGGAGGAGGCGGGTTTACCCTCTCAAGAGGGCTCCAGATCCCTCGACTACCACGGGTTTTCCCCCGTATCGTGGGGATCCCTTCTGCTCGATGGCGTCAAAAAAGCATCCATATCGACGTGGATAGTTGCTCGTTTATCCATCTTCTGATATCGTGCTTTTTCCCCTAGGGCAACATTTCACCTTGCAAATTCATTCATAAATAAGTAAATCGATCATATTCCTTTTGGGCGACGAAAATCAAGGCATCCCCATTTCGCGGGTTCCAATGGCGGGTCGAAATTATCCAAAAAACCAATGGAAGGGCTATCTCTTCGTCATCCTGGCCGCAGCCATGTGGGGAACTAACGGCGTGGCGGCGAAGTATCTCCTTAACCATGGGATCTCGCCCTCCATGCTGGTTCAGATGAGATCCGCCCTCGCCTTTCTCATTCTCTTCGCCATACTGGCGCTCTTCAAAAGAGAGGCCATCAGATTATCCAAGAGGGACCTTCCCTTCGTGGTAACCTTTGCCATCGGGGGACTGGCCATGGTTAGTTTCATGTTTTTCTACACTGTCAGCAAAACAAATGTTGCCACTGCCGTCCTCCTCCAATATACGGGGATCATCCTCATCGCCATCTTCGCCGTCTGCTTTCAAGGGGAGGGGTTGACCTGGATTAAGGTTACCTCTCTGGCTCTAGCCTTCCTGGGGTGTTTTTTGATGGTGGGAGGGTATAACCTCGAACTCCTGAGATTGAATACCGTCGGATTGATCTGTGGCCTCACAGCGGCCCTCTTTTTCGCCTTTTACACCTTATATGGGGAATGGGGGTTGAAACGGTATAGCCCTTGGACCATGGTGGTTTACGCCTTTGGCTTTAGCGCCCTCTTTTGGGCCCTCTTTATCACCCCTTGGGAGGTTTCGCAGCGAGGCCTCTCCCTAACGAAGTGGCCCTATTTCCTCTATGTGGTCATCGTGGGGACCGTTATCCCCTTCGGCCTCTTCTTCCAGGGGATAAAATATATCAGGGCAACCCGGGCAAGTATCACCAGCACCCTGGAGCCTATTGTTGCCGGGGTGGTCGCCTATTTTCTCCTAGGAGAACGCCTGTTGTTCCCCCAAATCATCGGGGGAATCTCGGTCATCACGGC
>JAUWDQ010000127.1 GCA_030608745.1 Pseudomonadota bacterium
CCATGTCCGAAATCGTCGATTTTAACAGCCCCATCCCCAGATACATTCAGATCAGCAATTGGCTCGAGGAGATGATTCGTAAGGGCCGATATAAGGTCGGCGAGCGGTTACCCTCCGAATCCTCCCTTGCGGACATCTGCGGCGTGAACCGTAATACGGTGAGACAAGCCATCTCCGAACTTGTCGCAAAGAGGCTCATCTCAAAGAAAAACGGCGTCGGTTCCTTCATCAGTGCCAAGGATCAATCATCGGTCAAATATACCCTTCAGAATATCTCCAGCTTCACGGACGATATGTTGGGCATGGGGATTACCCCTGAGACCAAAATCCTGAGCCAAGAGGTGGTTGAGGCGGATGGGGGGCTTGCCGAAAAGCTCATGCTGGGGAGGGATACCCGGGTGATCCTAACCAAACGCCTCAGGTCCGGAAATGGCATTCCTCTGGTCATCGAACGAAGTTACCTTCCCTACGGGGAATATAAATCCCTCCTGGGGATGAGACTTACAGGGTCCCTCTACCACGTCCTTACGGAGAAATTCGGAACGGAACTCCACCGATCTATCCAGACCTTCAGGGCTGTGGCCCTTGTCCGGGAGGACGCGATATTACTCGATGTACCTCCGAAATCTCCGGGCATCTTTCTCGAAAGTATCATCTACGATTCCAAGAACGTTGCCGTTGAGGTATTGCATGCCCATCACCGCGGGGAAAAGTACGTCTTCCAGATCGAATCGGGACAGTTCCGATATAATGTCAGGGATGTGAAAAAACCAGCGTAAAACTACCCTGTTGTCAAAACAAGGAGGCGAGAAATGGGAGAGACAAACAAGTTCTTAGTGCCCTGGATCGATGATGTACAGGTCTATTCCACTGATGACCTGGTGTTGGTCTGGGCCGATCCGGAGATAGGGAGGATGATGCTCAATGAAAACCCCCTTGGGCCTTCCGAGAGGGTTACGAAGGCGGTGTATGAGGCAGCTCGATTGGGCAACCGTTACCCGGATAACGGCCCCCGTTTGCGTGGGAAGATCGGGAAATTTTATGGGTTGGGGCCGGAGAATGTCTATCTGGGCAATGGATCCTCGGAGATGATCGATAACGTGATGCGCCTTTTCGTTGCTCCGGGTGATGAGGTGATCATCCCCAATCCGGCCTTTTCCCTCTTTAAGGTTCGGGTTACAACGGCCGGGGGGAAATCGGTTTTGGTGGACATGAAAATGACTGCGGAAGGGGGGTTACAATATGACACCGAGGCCATGCTGAAAGCAATTACATCGAGGACAAAGGTATTCATCATCTGTACCCCCAACAACCCCTCTGGGGATTTCATACCCGAAGAGGATCTGATCCGCCTCCTGGATACGGGCATTCCCGTCTTCATAGATGAGGCATATCTGGAATATCATCCGGAGCAGCCCTCAAATGCACCTCTGATTAACCAGTACCCCGACAATGCCATGGTCTCCCATACCATGTCAAAGGCCTTTGGTATGGCGGGGATTCGGTTTGGGTACCTGTTGGCTTCTGCGGAAATGATCGGTTACCTCCGCAAAATCCAGCTACCGTGGAGCTTGGGGCTCCTCTCGTTGGCGGCTGGGGAGGCAGCTTGGGATGAAAAGGAAGAAGATCTCAAGGAAAAGGTGGAGTTCAACCGCCGGGAGATCGGCTACATCTGGGAGGAACTTTCGGGAATTGAAGGGCTTCACCCCTTCTACTCTTATGGCAACTATATTCTGGTTGATCCCGGAAATACCGGTGTCAAGGGAAAAGACGTGGTGGATTTTGTCTTTCGAGAGACAAAGATCATGATTAAGGCTTACTCATTGCCGGGCGGAAGACAGGGGTTTCGCCTCAGTTTGGGAAACCAGGAACAAAACCGGTCCTGCGTGGGTGCCATCAAGAAATTCTTCAAAACCAGGGCTAAAACCTTTTGAAAACTCAATATCCAAGGGGAGAAATGCACTATGGCCGAGAAACACATACTGGAAAAGCTGGCCGAGGTAAACCCGAATGCGGAGATTTGGTGGGACTCATCACCGCTCATCTACAGAAATTGGGCGCAAGAGATGGTGGAAAAAGCCCCTGATGGGAAGAGGGAGATATGGAGCGAACAGTTGAAGCGGTTATTCGATCCTGAGAATTCCGGGGCGACATTCTTTCGGGGTGTGACTACAAATCCCCCCCTGAGCTCCAATGCAATCAAGGACGATCCCCAATTTTGGGCGAATTTCGTCAGGGAGCTGATAAGGACAAACCCAGAAAAAGGGGTGGAGGAGATCTTCTGGCTTACCTACAAGGAGGTCGTCAAGAGGGGGGCGGAATTTTTTCTGCCCATCTGGGAGAAATCGGACCACAAACATGGGTATCTCTCCGGTCAGGTAGACCCACGTTATCTCTTTGACACCGAAAGAATGTTCACCCAGGCCATGGATTTATCCCAGATCAGCCCCAACGTTATGATTAAATGCCCAGGTTCTCGGGAAGGATATGAGCTTATCCGAAGGTTAACGGCCCTCGGGATAGCTACGAATAATACCTTGGCCTTTACCGTTCCCCAATTCATAGCGTGCATGGAAGCGGTTCAGGAGGGATTGAAGATTGCGAGAAAGAATCATGTCGACCTCTTTCGATGGCGCTCGGTGATAACCCATATGGCTGCACGGTATGGAACCCTGGGCGACCTCAAGAGCCAAGCGGAATCCCGAGGCATCGAGCTGAGCGAGGCCGAGGTGCGCTGGGCGGAGTTGTCTATATTCAAAAGGGGATATGGGATATTGCAGGAAAAGGGGTATCCCAACAAGATGCTCATGTGCAGCATGAGGATCAGCCCTCCCACCGATGATGGAACCGTTGCCAGTTGGCACATCGAGAAAGTAGCCGGGGGCGATATCGTCTACACCTGTCCCCCCAAATACATCGCCCAATTGATGGAGGTCGAGGATCGGCTGAGGCCCTTCGATCAGGAGGCCATCCATGAACCTCCGCCCCAGAAAACCCTGGATAAGCTGCTCAGGCTCCCCTATTTCGCAAAAGCCTACGAGCCGGAGGGAATGGTACCCGACGAATTCAATCGACAGGCTGCATTGATCGCAACGGCAGCCGAATTCTCAGGGGCAACCCGTGTAATGGTCGATTTCGTCGCACAACAGTTCCAGGCGGAAGGGAAGATGTAACTATCCCTTTTTTACTAATTTTGATTCAGCGGGAGGTAACGTGCATGACCGAAGATGACATCCTGAAGGGAATCGAAGAGGCTATTGTCCGTGGGGATAAGGAGCGAAGTGCTCGATTGGTCGAAGAGTCGCTCGGTGGAGTAGATCCACTCAGCATCATCCAAGGGGGAATGATGCCAGCCATGGAGAAGGTGGGGGATCGATTCAGCTGTGGGGAGATATATCTTCCCGAGATGTTGATGGCGACCGAGGCCTGGAACGAAGCCATGAAATTGTTAAAACCCAAGATGCTGGAAGCCGGAGAAAGTATCGGGAAGATAGGGACGGTGGTCATCGGAGCCGTTCAAACTGATGTCCACGAAATTGGAAAGAATATCGTAGCAACCCTCCTGAGCACCGCAGGATTTGAGGTTCATGATCTGGGGATAGATATCTCCGCCTCCAAATTCATCGGAAAGGCCGAGGAGGTGGATGCCGACATCATCGCCGCGTCGGCCATTATGACCACGACTATGACCTATCAGCGGGATATCCTTGAA
This sequence comes from Pseudomonadota bacterium, assembly GCA_030608745.1. Lineage (GTDB taxonomy): Bacteria > Desulfobacterota > BSN033 > WVXP01. The sequence goes on from JAUWDQ010000127.1 coordinate 3,713, forward strand.
CATTTGGTGGCCGGTGGATTGAGGGATAAGTATATCGTCCTGGTTGGCGGAGGAGTAGTCAATCAAAAATGGGCTGATGAAATCGGCGCCGATGGATATGGGGAAACAGCGGTGGAAGGCGTTCGAGTCGCAAAGGAATTGCTTTCGAGAAGAAGAGGAGGATGACATGGTCAGCTTTCCCGAGATCTTGGAACGCGCAACGAGGGGGCCCATCATGTCGCCCAAGGATTTCGACATGAAGGTATTTATCCCTAAAGTCAGGGAAGTCGTGGAGAACTATAAAATCCGATATGATCCAGGTACACCATGTCCCGCGGATGATGATTTGGCAGATCGGATCTATCAGGCGGCCCTTGATTTATATGCCGATGTGGGAACATACGTCATCGATACGGAAAGGGTGATTCAGTTCAGCCGGGAAGAGATCGAGGACGCGGTTTACGAGGCCCCGAGGGAGGCCTATTTTGGCGAGGGACCGGAACGCTGTGTATTTAAGGGTAGAAAGCCCGATGATTCGGAGATCCCTCATTGCCATGTGGGCTCTGGGACGGATACCACCGAAGATGTGGCCCTGAAAATGGTGGAGGCTTATGGGAGAATCTCCAAGGCCAAGACGGTAAGCATTCCATCGGTGACGAGCCTTGGATCCTTGAAGTCCTCGGCGGGCTCGCCAGTGGAGGCCTTGGCTGGCATCTCCATGATGAGAACCGGGAGGGAGGGGCTCAGGCGAGCAGGACGTCCCGGAATGGGAATCATCAATCATATGTCCTCTTGTGCTCAGGGAGTATCCACCATTGCCGCCAGTAATCCCCAGTTCGGGGCTCGGCCATCGGACGGGTGGCTCATCGCCCCCCATGCAGAACTGAAGATCGACCACAGCTCCCTCAACCAAGTTGCCTATCTCACCAGTTGGGGTGCCAATCTCGGCCAAGAGGCCGGACCCATCATGGGGGGGTATGCCGGAGGGCCGGAGGGAACTGCCGTTGTGACCACGGCATACTGTTTCCATGGGATATTGGTGGCCAGGGCAATCTACCACCTAACCTACCCCGTCCATATGAACTATGTCTGCTCTACCACGCCCGATATGCTCTATGTCGTCTCCACCAGTAGTCAGGCGGTAAGCCGAAATGTCGGCGTTCCCTACTATGCCCTTGGATATGCGGCGGCCGGCTCCGCGACGAAACAGTATTTTTATGAGGCGGCGGCTTATCTGCTGGCTATCCAATCCTCCGGAATAGGCATAGAAGACGTCCATCCGAACAAGGCCGTCGTCACCAATGGCGCACTGCCCATCGACAGCGAATTTACCTGCTCTTTTGGCCATGGGATGGTGGGGATCACTCGAAAAGAGGCCAATCAGATCATCAAACGGCTCATGGAAACCTATTTGAGTGGAATCAAGAATCCACCCCGGGGAAGGATTCTGAACGAATGTTATGACATCCTGACCATGAGACCCGACGACGAATTGAGAAGGACATACGATGAAGCCATAAGGGAATTGCGGGGGCTGGGTATCCGATTCAAATGATGGCGTCCGCTCAACTCCATCGATGCACTGCGAGGGCTCTATCTTGACCAAATACCTCTCCATCAAGGGACGAAAGATCGGTTGCAGGCTCATCATCTTCGACAAGGACGGGACCCTTACGAACTTCTCAAAGATCTGGATTCCCCTAACGAAGAAGAGGATTGCGTGCATTATCGAAGAGGTTAATAGCCCTGAGGTGTTGGGGGAAAGCCTCATGAAGTCGTGGGGTGTGGATCTGGTAACGGATTGGATTGACCCCAGGGGTCCCTGTGTTTCGGCTCCCCACTCGGAGGAGATACTCATTGCTGCCACGGTCCTCTATCAAAACGGATACCCGTGGAATGAGGCGAAACAAGCGGTAGAGAGGGCCTTGGAAAGGGCTGATTCCCTGAGGGATTACCGGCGAGAATTGAAACCCGTTATGGGGATGAAGGAGACATTGAAAGGGCTGAAAGACGATGGATTTCTTCTCGCCTTGGCAACCTGTGATGTCCGGAACCAGACGGAGGAGATCCTGAGGATTCTGGGAATCGATCACTTCTTCGACCTGATCTTGAGCGCTGAAGAGGTCTCTCACCCAAAGCCACATCCACAAATGGTGCTCACCATCTGTAAGCAACTTAACATTCCTCCCGGCGAAACCATCTTAGTGGGGGATACAGAGGGGGACATGGCCATGGGTAAAAAGGCAGGAATAGCCCTCACCGTGGGCGTCCTCGAGGGTGGTATTACACCAAGGGCTGTGATGGAGAAGGTTGCCGATGTCGTCATCGACTCCCTACCGGAGATCCATACCCTGTAAGGGTTTAACGTTTCAATGGGACACGTCTCTCTGGCGATTTCATTCTTAACGATTTCTCAATGAATATGAGGTGTAAACCATGCTCATAGGGATACCAAAAGAGATCAAAGAAGGGGAGTATAGAATAAGTATCGTTCCTGCTGGGGTGAAGACTTTAGTCGATGCGGGACATAGAGTTCTCATCGAAAAAAAGGCTGGAGAGGGAAGTGGGATATCCGACGAGGATTTCATTCGAGCAGGGGCGAAAATGAAGGAATCGAATAAGGATATTTGGGAGGAGTCGGAGATGATCATGAAGGTAAAGGAACCCCTCCCTCAGGAGTATGATCTCATGCACGAGGGGCAGATTATCTTCACCTATTTTCACCTGGCTCCGGAAAGAGAACTCACCAGGGTCCTTTTAGAGCGCAAGGTAATCGGAATTGCCTACGAAACCATTGAATTGGATGACGGCACCCTCCCCTTGCTGACCCCGATGAGCGAGATCGCCGGTAGAATGGCCGTCCATATAGGCGCATACTTTCTCCAGAAGGAGCATAATGGCAGGGGCGTCCTTCTCGCCGGGGTTCCGGGCGTCGAGCCTGCTAATGTGGTGATCCTGGGCGGCGGGGTTGTGGGAACCAATGCCGCCAAGATCGCCCTGGGAATGGGGGCAGATGTTACGGTCTTGGATATAAATCTAAACAGGTTGAGGTATCTCGATGATCTATATTTCGGAAGCATCAAGACCATCATGTCCAATATTCAAAACGTAGGGGAAACCGTCTCCAGAGCCGACCTCTTAATAGGGGGAATTCTCATACATGGTGCTTTGACACCTCATGTGGTAACCAGGGCAATGGTTTCCTATATGCAAAGGGGATCGGTAATCATCGATGTATCGGTTGATCAGGGAGGGTGTATCGAAACAACCCGGCCTACGTCCCACGAAGATCCCACATATGAGGTCGATGGTGTTATACACTACTGCGTGGCCAATATGCCGGGGGCTGTTGCCAGGACATCCACCTTCGCCTTGACCAATACCACCTTTCCATACTGCCTCAAGATGGCCAATATGGGCTATAGGGAGGCCATGCGGAGTGACAAGGCCCTGATGAAGGGATTGAACACCTCTGATGGAAAGGTAACCTACAAACCCGTTGCCGAGGCGCTAAACCTGGAATACCTCAAGGTCGAATTCTAGCAGGTGTGCTTTCCTATATCTTATGGCGTTGGTTACAAAAAGTCGGGACTCGAAGCGCTAAGCGCGAAATCACCGCCACTGCAACAATAGAGAGGCTTCGCTTTGACCGCAGCACTGC